>NZ_CALSOK010000026.1:0-33265 GCF_943787955.1 uncultured Paraglaciecola sp. | reverse complement strand
CTTGAAGTCAGCTTCATACCCCGTCTTCTTGGTCAATTACAAACAAACGCACCTAAAATATCTTTAACCAATTACGAAATTGAGCGCAAAAACATTGTATCGGCCATGGCCAGTGGTAGCCTTGATTTTTACGCTGATGCCTCATCTTTTAGTGATCAACATTTATGTAAACTGAAAATTGCTGAAGACAGATTTGTAGTCTTAGCACGTAAAAATCATCCCGCATTATCTCAAGGTATGAGCATGGAGGCATTTTTAGAGCTCGGTCATATTAACGTTTCCCATAGAAAAACGGGGGCAGGACCCATAGACGTAGCATTAGATAAAGAAGGTAAGAAGCGCAGGGTTGTTATGCGTAGCCAGCATTTTTTAACCATTCCTTCAACTTTAGTTAAAACTGATTTGATTGCTTGTTTACCTTATCACTTAGCCAAACATTATGATTTGTCTATGTACGAGTTACCGTTTGAACTACCACCACTTGAGTACTTTTTATACTGGCATTTGAGCGCTGACTTAGACGATGCACATATTTGGATGCGAGATCAAATTGCGAAGGTTGCACAGGCGTTTCATCCTGAATAGTCGATAGTCAACATCCTGTTTCTCCTCAGAAATAGGATGTTCCTGCGAAGTCTACACTTGAATACAAGTATGAAAAATCATGTTCCTGAGCCGCTTATGAACCCCGCAGCGCAGCAATAAGAGATTTAAGCTCGCACTATCAATGGCAATAACTATGGCAATGACTATTGCAAAATAAACATGACATTCCTGGGTTGAGTAGCGATAGTGATGATGCCTAAAATCATGCTAATGTATCGTACAATACGGGCAACAATATTTTATTCTCAATGTGTTAACTAACCCATTTCAAATCTCGTGTGCTGCGGCCTCTATTAAATAATCGCGAATTGCATATCCCATAAAGCCTTTAAAGGCAGTTGATAGCAAACCTAACTAACGTAAAATGGCAGCAGTTTTAATTTGGATCCAGATAATTTGTCCCACGGCCAATGCTAGTTTTTGTAACGACTTTTGGGTCAAACGAGCCAGTAAATAACTCTTTCCAACTTTTAGCCTTACCAACACCATTGCTGGGTTTTGATCGTTGATTATGTCTACTATTTCACCTGATAGCGCATTGAGAATACTGCTATCTGAATGAGGTGATAATGTCAGGCTAACATCACTGGCCAACACCCGTATTCTTTGTGTGGTGTTGTGTTTATTTTCAACATTGGGTAACCAAAGTTCACCTCCATTAAAAGCGACTCGCATTAAATGCCATTGTTTGTCTCTCTCCAATACTTTGCAGTCGAGAATAGCCCCTAATTCGTTACTCACTCCCAAGGGTAAGTCTGCTCTAGAAAACAGCTCTGTTATGCCACCTTGAGCAATCACTTTTCCTTGTCGCAAGATAACAGCATGATCGGCTAATCGTACTATTTCATCAACAGCATGACTGACATATAAAATAGGGATATTAAAACTGCTGCGAAGCCTTTCTAGGTAAGGCAATATCTCATATTTACGCGCGTTATCTAGCGATGCTAACGGCTCATCCATCAGTAATAATCTAGGTTGGCTCAATAATGCTCTGGCTATGGCCACTCGTTGTTTTTCACCGCCAGAAAGTTGTTGAGGAAATTGGGACAATATACTTTCTATGCCCATCACACTGATAACTTGTTCTAATAGCTGGGAATTTGCGGCTTGATTATTACGTTTAATGGCATAACGAAGATTTCCCATAGCGGTCAAGTGTTCAAATAAACTGGCTTCTTGGAACACATACCCAAGACTACGTTTATGGGTTGGAACAAACACAGAGGCGTCTTGCCAAAGTTCCCCATTAACACTCAAACAACCAGATATGTTTTTTTCTAGTCCCGCAATACAACGTAATAAGGATGTTTTACCCGAACCAGATTCACCAAAAAGAGCAGTGACACCCTGCCCTGGAATAGTAAGATCAATATCGAATGTAAACGTCTCGGTAGCAAATTGTTTAACACTAAATTGAAATCTAGCCTTAATACCCCGAGCCGATTCAATGGATGTATCTAACGTTTTGATTTTATTGGCCATAGGTCAAGCCTACTGCTTTGCGTTTACGCTGAAAGGTATATAACGTTAATAATACTAAAAATGAAAATATGACCATTACGCCAGACAAAACATGTGCTTGAGCATATTCTAATGCTTCTACATGATCATAAATTTGCACAGATACCACACGGGTTTCGCTTGGAATACTGCCTCCAATCATCAATACAATACCAAACTCACCTACCGTATGGGCAAACCCTAGAATAGAGGCCGTCATAAAGCCCGGCTTTGCCAGAGGTAACACCACACTAAAAAAACAATCTATTGGCCCTGCACCGAGCGTTGCCGCAGCTTCTAAAGGCCGATTACCAATAGCTTCAATCGCATTTTGAATAGGCTGTACAACAAAGGGCAAAGAATAAACCATCGACGCCACCACTAATCCCCAAAAAGTAAAAGGCAATGTGCCTAATCCAATAGCTTGGGTGAACTGTCCTATAGCCCCATTTGGTCCCATAGCTAATAGTAAATAGAAACCAAGGACAGTGGGCGGAAGCACTAAGGGTAACGCCACTATCGCGCTTATGGGGCCTTTAAACCAAGATTGCGTTCTGGCTAACCACCACGCAAGCGGAGTCGCAAAAATAAGCAGTAAAATAGTGACAGTACTAGCAAGGCGCAATGTCAGCCAAATAGTCCCCATATCAGCATCTGACAGACTCATCACTCCTGCCCCCCATCTGGAGTCAAATATCCATATTGAGCAATAATAGTTTGCGCCTTTTCAGTGTGGATAAAATCTAAAAATGTTTTCGCCCCTTGACTATTTCCAGCCCGCTTAAGTAACACAACATCTTGCTTAATGGGTAGATGCATATTGTCAGGCACTAACCAATAAAACCCTTCTGTCATATTATTCCTGCCTAACAATTGCGACAAAGCGACAAAACCTAAGTCTGCATTACCTGAATGAACAAACTGATAAGTTTGTGCAATATTCTCGCCCCTCACCCACTTAGCTTGAGTGTCATCAATTAACCTTAAATGATTAAGCACTTGTAAACTAGCGGCACCATAAGGTGCTAGTTTTGGATTGGCGATCGCCAACTTATTAAACGCACGGCTCTTCAATTTCATTTCTATTTTGTTAGCAAAATCATGGCGCACAGTCCACAACACTAAGCGACCAATTGCATATGTAAAGCGGCTTTCAGCAACCACTAGTCCTTCTAGTTGCAAAACCTCTGGCTTAGCCTGATCAGCAGAGAAAAACAATTCATAAGGCGCACCCTGTTTAATTTGTGCATAAAATTTTCCTGAGGATCCAAAGGACAAGGCTATTTGATAGTTATAATCTTTCTCAAATTCTGTTACCAGACTTTGCATGGGTTTGCTGAAATTTGCAGCCACTGCTACTTGTACCGGTTTAGCCTGAGCACATACAGTGAAGCCCCATAAAAAAAATAATCCAAACCACTTTTTTACATTCATACTGTCTGACTTATACACTCATGAAAAAGCTAGATTAATGATTTTTATCACCTTATCACAAGACTATTATTTGTGATCATTTTTCAATTGTGTTTTATATATAATAAAGATTCTCCCATGCATTATTTAATCTGTCCCTAAGGACATCCTCACAAACATATATTCATCTTCTAAGTGAACAGATATCGTTTTCAAACATATTATTAACAAGTTGTCAAAGCCAGTCTAAGTGGTCTGAACTAAGGGCCATTGTTTATGATGATAAAACTAACGATAAAAAGATGAAGGACCTAAATGCAACACTTGGCAAAAATCGACTATGAGCGTTGACCAAAGATGACTTGAAAAACCTGCAAATTCTGACAGTTTCAACTATTTGCTTAGTATGCAATTTACATGATGACCGAGTAATTTAGCCCAATTTTTATCATATCCGTGCACATCTAAAATGGGCT
This sequence comes from uncultured Paraglaciecola sp., assembly GCF_943787955.1. Taxonomy (NCBI): domain Bacteria; kingdom Pseudomonadati; phylum Pseudomonadota; class Gammaproteobacteria; order Alteromonadales; family Alteromonadaceae; genus Paraglaciecola; species uncultured Paraglaciecola sp. The sequence goes on along the minus strand of NZ_CALSOK010000026.1, from coordinate 29,267 downwards.
GTTGGTTATCTGCAACTAGTGTTTTGTGTTCATTTGCCCAAGTAAATATACCGCCATATACATTCCACACATTGGAAAACCCATAGGACAGGAGTTTTCCCGCTATATTTTCACTGCGCACACCAATGGAACAATATACGGCTATTTTTGTATCTTTTGTGATATCAGCTACTCTGCTTAAAGAAAAGTCTAGGTGCCCTACCCATATGGCATTAGATAAATGGCTAATTTCATACTCAGCGAGTTCTCGACTATCAAGTATTATCCAATCGGTTCTACTGTTAATCGAATCAGCCAATTGATCTGTGCTGATAACAGGAACGGTTCCCTTCAACATTTTTTTTAGAGCGTCTTCGATTTTTAAGATTAATTTAGGATAAGGTTGTGCCATATCTACAATTCAAAAATTTTGGGATTTTCGTAAGCTGCAGTGCCCCACAATGGAACAGTCGAGAGACTATGCTTAAAACTACCTGAGGTTTCTTTAGTGGAATATGACACGTACATTAATGTTTGGCTTTGAGCATCAAAAACTCGCCGAATTTTCATACTTTTAAAAAATATACTTTTTGATTTTTTGAATACCACCTCACCCGACTTGGACTTATCAATAGCCTTTATCATCCCAGCGGTAATTTCATCGGTTTGTCTGCAAGCTATTGAGCTATCAGAAGGGTCGGACAAACTGAGATCCGCTTCAATACTGGCGACATGACAAGTCACCCCGGTGACAACAGGATCAATCAAAGTATTTACTTTAATATCCTGCGTGGTAAAGGCTCCAAGTGAAATATCACCCACTTCGTTTTGATCACAGGCGACGAGTAATAAAGACAAGCCCAAACCTACATATAAATTTTTCATTGATTCATCCTGTTAATTACGTTCTTGCAGAAAATTAATATTTATTTTCGCTATTTTTGAACTTTCCATCCTAATTTGACGACTTAGTAATGGTAGCCTAGTGAACTGCCAACTCCCTGGGCCGTTTAGTATGCAGAGCATGCTAGCGGCTTTTTACTCTCAGTCAAAGCCTTCAAACAGCATACCAGTAACAAAAGAACATACCCGCGCTCATAAAAACCACAAACAGTCTCACTTTATTGGTTAAAATACTGTATATTCCGCCCTCGTTTTTGCCCTTGCCCAGGATCAGTATGAAATTTTCAAATTTAGGTTTAGCCAACGAAATCCAACAGGCCCTCGAAGTCTGTGGTTATACTGAAATGACGCCTGTGCAAGAACAAGCCATAGTCCCTGCTCGCAGAGGCAAAGACTTATTGGTTAATGCCCAAACAGGCACCGGTAAAACGGCAGCCTTTGCATTGCCTATTTTGCAGCAAATGTTAGACAAGCCCAAAGATACCGTATCTGGCAGCCCCCGCGCATTAATTTTAACCCCAACCAGAGAATTATCCGAACAACTTGCAAACACTATTGGTGCCTATGCGCAATTTTTACTCTTAAAGGTAACCGCACTTTATGGTGGCGTTAAAATGGGTGGGCAGACAAGCAAACTTAAAGGTGGTGTCGATATTCTGATCTCAACACCGGGGCGTTTAATCGAACATTTAGAACTCAGTAACGTCAATTTAGCCAACGCTGAGTTTGTGGTACTCGACGAAGCAGACCGTATGTTAGATATGGGTTTTGTTGCTGATGTACAAAACATATTGAAGTTCACCGCTAAAAAACGCCAAACATTATTATTTTCAGCCACCTCGTCACCGGCAGTAAATGAGTTATCCCACAAACTACTTAACAATCATCAAGTGTTAAGAGTTACCAAAATTAATGCCACTGCTGAAACCGTATCTCATGTTATGTATCCTGTAGAAGAAACACGAAAAATTGATTTATTCAAAGCCTTATTAAAAGAGCAAAACTGGTTTCAGGTATTGGTTTTTACCAGTACTAAGCAACAAGCAGATGAACTCATGGCTGCATTAAAACGCAGTAAAATTGACGCTGCAGTGTGCCATGCAGACAAAAGCCAAGGAGCACGTCGCCGCGCTATTGCCGATTTTAAGTCTGCTAAATTACAAGTATTAATAGCGACTGAAGTCGCCGCAAGAGGGTTAGACATTCAAGACTTGGATTATGTGGTCAATTACAATCTTCCATATCTACCTGAAGATTATGTGCATCGTATCGGCAGAACTGGCCGTGCAGGAAAAGAAGGGTATGCCATATCGTTCGTGAGTCGTGAAGAAGAAAACACCGTTGCCCGTATAGAAAAACTGATTGGTAGCAAGATTAAACGTATTGTTAAAGCAGGGTTTGAAGTCAGTAACCGTATTAGTTTGTTGAAAAGCGTGGCAAAAAACACCAGAAATAGCCGCAGTAATAAGGCCAGTGAAACACAAATAAGTCATGACAAGACTTCACCGTATCAAGCTAAAAAATCAAAAGGTAGAGTGTCTAAGCCTAACAAAGGTAAAAAGTAAAACTCAGCTTCTTGGCACACCGCTTTAATTTTATGAGATAAAGCGGTGCTAGTAAAATTACTTTAAGATTTATTATCAAGCGACTTTATCAAGTGACTCCAAGCTGAACTCACTTAGCTAACACCCCCCTTAAGCTTTTCCTAAATGAAACCCTGAAAGGTCAGGGTCGTTAATGTTTATATGTCTAATTTTGCACTTTTAATCTGCTAAATATCAGCTAGATCACTCTCCCAATAAGAAATGCTTAATCGAATCCTTGTAGTTGCGACTCACTTTTATCTTTTCAAACTCGCCCAGTAGTAAGAAAAACTCCCCTTTGGTATGGGGAATAACCTTATCAATAAAGTTCAAATTGACAATGGTGGAGCGATGTACCCGCTTAAAAATATTTTCATCCAATTCAGCTAATAGCTCTTTCAATGTACTGCGCTTAATATGTGTTTCTCCTTGAGAATGTAAACACACATAATCACCTGCAGCATCAACCCATTCAATATCCGATTGTTTTAAAATAGTGATCTCATCTCTATCTTTAATCACTATTTTTTTATCAACAAGGGCACTTGGAGACAAATCAAGCTGACTAATATTAAGAGATGATTTGAGATTATTTCTTTGATTAATACTATCAATAGCCCCCAAGATAGGTGGTTTGTTATCTTGAGCATCAACGCCTTCAAAACGTTCTTGTGCTCTTTGAACCGCACGCAAAATTCGCTCATCGTCAATGGGTTTTAAAATATAATCGACTGCATGAACATCGAAAGCATCCAGTGCATATTGCTCATAGGCCGTGGTAAAAACAATAAGCGGTAAAATATCACTTTGTAAACCTTTAACCACGTCAAAGCCATCTAAACCTGGCATTTGAATATCTAGAAAAATCAAATCGGGGGCTAGGTCTAAGGTGGCAGCTATGGCTTCGCGGCCATTTTTGCATTCACCTACAATATCAATATTAGCTATTTTATTTAATTTAGCGCGGAGCAGTTTTAGCGCCAATGGTTCATCATCAACTATCAAGGTTTTTAATTTCATCATGCTTTATACTCGTTTTCTGACAGCCGTTCTTGATTGCTCATTGGATAGCCATTCCCACTGCTGCTGTATTCACAGGGAAGCTCTATGGTGGTTCTTAATCCCCCTAATGGTATTAGGTCAATATTCACTGAAAAGTCGTTTTCGTAGAGTGCTTTTAGCCGTTCATTGGTGTTACGTAAGCCAACCCCCCTCCCCTTGGAGCTTTCCATTTTACTTTTACCTATTTTACTGCCACTTCCCGTGTCACTTAGCTGCATGATAAGGCGATGTTGTTGTACTTTAGCCAGAATTGAAATAGTGCCACCTAACTCATTTTGGGCAATCGCATGTTTCATGGAATTCTCAATAATTGGCTGCAGTAAAAGACTGGGTACCAGAGCTAATCTAGCCTGCTCATCAATCTGAAAGTCTAAAATTAATCTATCACCGAATCGTGTCTTTTCAATTTCCAGGTATAAGTTAAGTGCCTTTATTTCATTTTCCAGTGAAAGTTTAGTGTCTGGATTATTATCCAAAGAGTGACGTAAAAACCGGCTCAATTGTACTGTCATGCTTTGTGCTTTTTGTGATTCATTCACCTCAACTAGCGAACTAATAGCATTTAGAGTGTTACATAGAAAATGCGGATTTAACTGATAACGTAGCATTTTTATTTGAGCATCTCTGGCAATAGTTTGAGCATGCATACGCTTCATTTGCTCTTCACGGGCTTCTGCCTCGGCTTTTAGCATTATCCTGTGTTCGGTTTGTAACAGGTCGTTATATCGCATACCATGGAATAAACCTGTCCAACACAAAAATATAAATATACTAGCGAAGTGCCAACCACCGAATTCACTCCATTCAGAACTGATCTCAGTTAAACGTATAAAGGCTTCAATTCTAAATAGCGTCCAAATCAGCGATACCACCAACACCATCATAAATCCCACAGCGGCCCGATAAATAAAAGGTTTATGCCATATACGCATAAAGCTTACATATAAAAACAAGGTAAGGATCAGCCCTAGTATTGCCTGAAGAATAATATGTACAATATGACTCGAGTCATAAGGTCCATACCATAGCGTCAGAGAAAAAAAGCTGATGGTACTGACAAATGCCCAAAATCCTAATTGCAATAAACCAAATTGATAGACGCTATAACGGCCAATCTTAGTGGGAGGATGTTCAAAAATTGATGTCAACATGGCCGTCCTATTAAACCAACAACGTTAGCATTAGCTTCAAATTTCAGTTTACACACAGTATAGGTTGCTCGCCAGCAATTCAGTCCGTATTATCGCTAGCAGTGACCGCTCTATCGCAATTTAATTTATTTTTAAGAGCAATAGTCTAGCTTGACAAGCTTAGTGTGAATAGTATTTTCCAATAAACTAATTTATAGGCAATAAGAATGACAAAAAACCAGCCTCAACCCATTTTCTACGTGTTTTATGTATCTCTCATAGTGGCATTGGGAGGATTCCTCATGGGCTTTGACGCATCTGTTATTTCAGGTGTGGTCAAATTTATCGAACCGGAATTTAGCTTAACGAAAATTCAATTAGGCTGGGCCGTAGCTTCACTATCGCTCACCGCAACTTTTGCTATGATTACAGCCGGGCCGCTAAGTGACCGATTTGGTAGAAAAGTTATATTAAAAATAGCCGCGGCTTTGTTTTTTGTATCGGCCATTGCTTCAGCATTTGCCCCCAGCTTTTTAATGCTGGTGATGGCTAGAATGCTCGGAGGCTTAGGAGTAGGTGCCGCTCTGATTATTGCCCCCATGTATATAGCAGAAATTGGCCCAGCTAAATATCGTGGCCGCATGGTGTCCCTTAACCAGCTAAATATTGTGTTGGGCATATCAGTGGCATTTTTTACTAATTACTTGATATTGCAAGCGGCTAATTCTGATGCAGATTGGGTGCAAACCTTAGGTGTTGCCCAATGGAATTGGCGCTGGATGTTAGGCATTGAGGCAATCCCGGCGCTGGTGTATTTCATTTGCTTATCCATAGTGCCAGAAAGCCCCCGCTGGTTAATGATGAAAGGCCGAGCCCAAGAAGCAACGGTCATTTTAAAGCGGGCCTTAGGTGAACAAAACGCAGCACAAGAAATTCAGCAAATCAACAAGAGCATTAGCCTTGAACACAACCAAGCAAAAGGGGCCTTTATGGACTTACTAAAACCCTCGATGCGTCTAGTGATGATTGTGGGTATTTCCATTGCCATATTGCAACAAATCACTGGTATTAACGCTGTGTTTTTCTATGCACCGATGATTTTTGAACAAACTGGTTTAGGTACCGACGCGTCATTTTTACAAGCTATATTAGTTGGTATCACTAATGTGGTATTTACCTTAATTGCTATCGCACTCATTGATAAAATAGGGCGTAAATCTTTACTAATAGCCGGTGTCTCGGGGATCATTGTATGTATGTTTAGTTTGGCCTATCAGTTCAATGCCGCCACTTATACGTTAACCGCTCAAGCCCTTAACAGCTTATCAACAGAAATAGACATACAAGCGTTACAGCCCATACTTGGCGCAACGTTTAACAGTGACTTAGCATTTAAGTCGGCGATAACAGACCTGTTAGGTGCCACCCAAGCAGGGCAATTTGAATCGACATTGGTATCAGCAGCTATTCAAATGAATGGCACGATGATCCTAGTGAGTATATTGGGTTTTGTAGCCTGTTTTGCTGTGTCTTTGGGCCCGGTCATGTGGGTACTGTTTTCAGAACTGTTCCCCAACCGAATTCGCGGTATCGCGATTTCTTTTGTGGGATTAATCAACTCGGGCGTAAGCTTCTTAGTACAGCTTATATTTCCATGGGAACTGGCAAACTTAGGCGCAACGTTTACCTTTGCGATTTATGGCGGATTCGCCTTTATTGGTTTGCTCATTATTCTTAAGTTCTTACCTGAAACGAAAGGTAAAACTTTGGAAGAATTGGAAACTATTTTGGTCAAATAGTAAGACTACGAAGCCAATAGGCAATAATTAACATCTCAGTTAATCATTGCCTATCGTTGTTTATCAATTATATATAGGCACTAAATGGCCCGATTAACATAGTGCTAATCGTTATTTGTAACTGCCGTTTCCCATTAAATCCATACTGCTTAGTTCACTCCCTACAAGTGCACTCCCTACAAGTGCACTCCCTACAAGTGAATTACCTGCAAGTCACTTTGTGTCAGACTGCCTGCAAGTAATCCTTCAGTCTATTTAACGTCTTGTTTTTCATTAAATATCATAGTGTTTGATGCAGCAAGCTTGGAAGCTTGGAAGCTAAAAAGCATAAGCTTAAGCTTGATAATAATTCGGATGGTGATTTATGTCACTGATACCACTGATGCCATTAATACTAATTTATTGGCTCAATACTTAATGGTTTAATAACTCTATAAAAAGAATGTACAGCGCCTAATCGAAAAGATACTACTGCACATTGCCAAACTCATTTTCGATATCAAATTCATATCAATATCAAATTCATATTAATATTAATATAAAGTACGTATTGCTGATTAATCAGGCTGATAAACCACTAAAAACTGATTGGCTTGCACGTTGCTTAATTCGCTGGTTACTGACGCCAGACCTGGCCAAACGATACGCACATTCTCAATGACTTGATTGTCTGCAACCCCAAAATGTGCCTCAACTGGGCTTTGTGACACATAATTATTACCAAGTTGCAGTTCGCGCATTTGTTCTTTACCGTTAACGGTAATAAAAATTTGTGCTCCCACAGCCTGAGGATTGAGCCTAGTACCTTTGAGCTGGATATTTAAAAAGTTATTACCATCTGCAAAGCTATTATTACGGAATAAACTCGGTGACTTACCACTATTGGCGATTAGCATGTCTAAGTCACCATCTCGATCATAATCATGGCACACCAGACCTCTGCCCATATCGGTATGGGTTATTCCTAACTCCACACCCCTTTCAGTGAAGGTGCTATCACCATTGTTTATGTAAAGTACAGCACGGTCATTATTGAAGCGCTCATAAGATCGATTGACCGATTGTTCTTCAGTCCAACCATCGTAACCATTGACCGTAAAAAGGTCTTGAAAACCATCGTTATTAAAATCTGCAAAACAGGTTCCCCAGCCCCAATATGCTTGCGTGACTCCAGCCGCTTTGGTCACGTTAGTATAATTACCATCACCATCATTTTGATACAAACGACTACCATCTAATAACCCAATGAAAAGAAACTCTTCACGAGTGTCACCTATGGCTGAGACATACCAGTCTAAGTCACCATCATTGTCGTAATCGGCCACTGTATTTCCCATGCCGGATCTATCATTAATCGTGGGCGGAGTATAATCAACATAACCTGTACCTGCATTATTAACTAATACTTTACTATTACCGTAATCAGCACTGAGTAAAATATCTGGAAAACGGTCATGATTAAAATCAGCAAACACCGGCGTAAAAGAATACTCGTATCTCAATTGTGGCTCATCCCCTTCTACCGCAGGGGTAAAAGTACCAATATCCACAGTGTCGCTAATATCGATGAAATTACCTGCCCCTTGGTTCTGCCAAAAATACTCCCAACGATCCTGCTTATTAATGGGATCCCAATGCGTGAAAAACAAATCGAGATCGCCATCTAAATCATGATCACCGGCTGCCACTGACAGAGTAGGTTTAGTGAGATGTAAGCCTGTAGACTCAGAAATATCTGAAAAGCTACCATCGCCGTTATTAGCAAACACTTGAACAACAGACGGCGGCTCCTGAATACTTAATAAGTCTGGCAGGCCATCTAGGTTAATATCCAGAAATGCCCCTCCATGACCCGCAGACAAGCTAGTAATACCCGCTTGTTGAGTCATATCAGAAAAACTTCCATCTGCTTGTAAACTAAATAATTTACCCAAATTATTTCGCCCATGGGTCACATAAATATCCATGCGGCCATCCCCATTATAATCACTCACTGCTATACCACCAGATACGCGCGCAGTCGTACCGTCTAAAGGTGATAAGGTTGTATCATAACAAAGACCTGCATTATGACTCACGTCATTGAAAACAGCAGTGGCATCAGTTTCTAAAAGCTCACAATCTTTGCTGGGTCCTATTAATAATTTTGATGGATCAGTGGCAAGGGAAGTTTCGACTCGTAAAGTGGGAGTCACAACAACAGGCGGAACATTAATAATGTTAGGAGAAGATGAATCCGAACCACCGCACGAGGCTAAAAACATCACGGGTAAAATAACCAGAGCGTTGATTAATAAACGATTGCAAAGCACCGCATGGTGATTACTCATAAACATCTTTCCCAAATATATTGGGCAGTTTAGTCATGTTGAGTAAACTACCCTTAATTAAAATTAATTTAGTGAGTCAAAATCAGCGTAGACTTTCCAACACTTTTTAGTATGTATCCCAACTACATAAGCTTATATAGCTCAGAGATAGGCTTCGTTTATTGTCCAAAAATAGATTGCACAAGCTCAAAGCTGTCTGTCGCAATTTTAGCACCAATGATTCGGCCAGGAATATCATCAATGGGTGGATGGATCCCTCCCCAAATACGCGACAAACTGCACTGATCGGAGGCGTCTTGGTAGGTAGCCCATTGCAAAGTCATACTTACACTGGGTCCTTGTTCAAACACCAGAAAGTCGTTAGCAACCACCTCAAATTCACTCATACCACCAGGAAAATAGGCTGACCCCGTAATGGACTCCAATAGGTCTGCAGCCGCTCTAGAATAGGTTGAATGTCCTGATACATAACCAGCAAATGGTGGTGTCACAAAAGAAGGCCTTTGATAGGGCCACCATTGCTCTGCCAATATCCATCCCGCTCCAGCTTGGTCAACCAAGGGGTCAATCACGTAGCCTGGACCTTTCCAAGCATACAGTTTTATTTTACCTATGTGCTGTGGGTTATCATTGGCCAAGGGGTCTGTTTCTGTGACCAATTCAATATAATTTTCCACTAATGGAATACCATTAATATGGTAAGAAGATAATAAAGGATCACTGCTTTGTCCTAGGTCAGCCATAGCACGGATCGCAGATACGGGTCGTATATAATCATAACGCCCTTTTATCCCCCAAGCAGCCACAGCGGAATCATGCATAGTCCCCCCCATAGCAAAATAAGACTTAATATCCCACTCAAGCGGTCCTAATATGTCGCCAACACCTGCCCAACGTTTTTCCAATAATGCATGGTCACTCACAGAGTTTAAGATAACAAACCAGTGTCCGGGAGGCGTTTCTGACTCTGGACCGTCGGCCCAAAATTCAGCTAATACACGAGTATAATCACCGCGGGGCACAATCTGTTCTTCGTAGGGTTGATTAGTGATTGGATTAATGCCATAACCTGTACTTGGGTCACCGCCTTCAAGTTGTTTATAGAATTCATTGAATTCTTCAAAAGATTGAGGAAATTCTGAGATGTTACCAATACTCTTTGGCGAGATATCCCACATAACGCCATCATTTTGATCAAGATGAGAAGACCAAATAGACACCAATGAAAATCCCCACTTATATTGCTCACTTAGGGCGCTATCAATTAACGGTGGCATGCCAGGATCATGATAAACCTGATAATCAAAGCCATCGCGTGCAAACACCGTTTTGTCATTATCTGACAAAGCAAAAGGAACCACTTGCCCCCATTCAGGGCTCAAAAAGGTAGGAGCTTCATCAATACGGTTGCCTGCCTGATCAATAAATCCTTCTATCGATAGGGGTTGCCAACGATCCAAATTTAAAATGGTTGGGTTTCCCACATCAGAACTACTGAGAACTAAGGGGGGATTAACTGGTTGGTAGCTTGTATTAGCATAAAATTTTGGCTCATTGGCACCATCTTGCAAACCAAATTCAATGTAACAGTCAGCAATATAATTACCCAAAGCGACAGCGGAGCCTTGGGCATAATCCAATGACTCGTTGTCGAGGTTATACCCTAAACTGAGCATTAAAGCATCAGCAGCAGCCATAATTTGAACTGAGCCTGGAGAGAAAATAAATCGATGTTGAATAATCCGATAAGCAGCAAAACTGATGGCTTGTTCCTGATGGGGTAATATATCGCTTGGTAAATCAAAGTCAGAAGAGGAACAAGCAAACCCTGCTACCTCATTGCCAAACAAAAACCCTTGAGTCTGCGGTTTATAAACTGACCACGCATCAAACATAGCGGAAGAGATATGGAATAAATTTCTGGCATGTATAGTGGGCCTTGCAAAGTCATTACGTATCGCCAGTAAAAGCACTTCATTCCACATACGTGCGACAGATTGACCTTCTCGTTCAGGAGTCAATGACACTGGTGGGGGCTGAGTCACAACAACAGGGGGGGAAGAAGAGCCACCGCCGCATCCGGCTAAAATCGAGCTCGTTAATATTATAGCGCCCAGTTGATTAATCGTTTTTTTTAAACACATCATATACTTAACCATGTCACCAATATCTAGATTATCCTGCTTACCGAATAAACCAGTATATTGTATAGTTTGGTTAATTGGGTAAAAAAGATTGGAAGAAATTTTCTACCAAACGGCTAAACCTTAAAATTGCTCCTTTTTGATAGCTTAGCTGTAAGCCCCCTGCATCACTTGCTTAGGTTTACGATCAACCTTGAACAATCCCCAATGCTTCTCTGGCTCTTGTGGATCATCTGAACCTTTCCAAGGCTCATCAAATGCTTCAAATACGAAAGTGAGTATGCGTTGTTTTGTGGTCCATTGTAACAACTGGGCATAATAAGCAGTTTGTAATAGTTCAGATGCATTCCATGACTCAATACCCTGACCATTTGACTGAGTTGTCCAACCCGCTTCAGTAATCACAATTGGTTTATCTGGATGACAAGCCAACACCTGTTGGTAATTTTGTTTAGTATATTCTAGCGCATTATCGATACTTTGAAATTCCCAAACGGGGTAAGTATGGATTGAAATAAAATCTAACTCTTCGACTAAAGGGGCTAATTTGTTAGTCCAAGGAACGTAGTTTTCACAGAAAGTCACAGGTTGTGCAATATTGGCTTTTATACGTTGCACGTAATTAACCAAACTGTCTACCGGTACCATATGGTCGGTCCATTCCACACTGGCTTCATTACCCACAGACACAGAAAACACAGACTTTGGATACCTAGCAGCTAATGCAATAAGACTGTCAATTTCATCACTGTTGTGGCGTTTATTCTTGACTAGTTGTTCATCACTGAAGTTTGCTCCCCAAGGACAATTTGGATTACTGACTTCTGCAGCCATGTCCACTCCAAGCATAATATGAAAATCTAATTTTTCTGTTTCAATCACACTGAGCACAGTTTCAGCATGTTTGCTGCAATCATACAAACGTAAAAAAGACCAATTATCAGCCAACAACAATAAATCTTCTTTCACTTGCTCATAACTTGGAAAAATACCTTTTCGAGGGTCTTGCTCCTCCCTGTATCCTGAATAACAAATGCTATTACCATGTTTTAGACCGGTCAATTTTTCAATCGAAGATTGGATCGTCAAACTATCTTGCATACTTGTGATTTCCATCTTTATCTAAGATACCCCAATACGCACCCACGTCACCTTCATCAGCCACTTTCCAATCTTCGTCAAATGAGGAAAAATAAAACAACTCAATACCCTCTTCTTGTGTCCAGTGGTAAGAGTCGACAAAATAACGGATCGCATTTTCATAGGATGGAACCGCGGCTCTTTCTGAACTGCCTTGGTCTGGCCAGCCAGTTTCACTGATAATCACTTTTTTGCCCGGTGCTACTTTTTGTGCCCTACGGTACATATCTTTCATGTGAACCAGTGCATGCTCTGCGGGGTACCCTTCCCAAAAAGGATAACAATTAGCAAAAATCACATCACAGGCATCCGTCACTTTCTGATTATCTTCAAATAAGAAATACGCGTCCACGTATCCTACTGGAACCCCAGGCGCACCTTGTTTAGCACGATGAATATAATCTATTAACTGTTCCTGTGACATTTCTTCGCGCAGTAGCACTTCATTGCCAACAGCAAGTAAGTCAGCGTGTCCTGCTTGTGCCACTTTAATCGCGTTGGCTAGTTCTTTTTCGTTATTCTCAAGATCGTCTTCTAGCCATACCCCCACCAGGGTTTTCAAACCATATTCTGCAGCTATTTTAGGGATCAATTCATTGCCTTCAGTGCAAGAAAAGGTTCTAACCCATTTCACATAAGGTGCCATTAGTTGTAAGCGCTGATGTATTTGTGCTTCGGTAATTTGGGTACCAGGGCCCTGTCCAGAAATATAAGGACTAAAAGATAGACCATGAATTTTATCAGCTAATAACGTACTAACTTCAGCTTGCAATTCCTTTATAGACAATTTACCCGCTTCAAGTAAATTAGCGCGATTTCTATAATAATTTCCAGACATAATAACCTCTATCTTATTTACAACATCAACAAAACACTGTGCGGCTTTTAATCGCTTAGCAATTGACTAGTGTTCAGGGTGATATGAATTTTTTTGATGAAATCCGTTCGGTTAAACAATGCATGACTGTACTCACCTACTAACGTCAAGTCGCTAGATATTATTTGTTTACCATCAGACAAGGTTAATGTAAGTGAAGGGGTATCTGTTGTTAATTCATACACAACAGGTACTTGACACCACGTAAACCCAATTCCATTTTTTGGAACAGTTGTTTGCTGCCATGCATTTTGTACATCAAGATAACGGAATGGTTTTTCATGAGAAACAAATTCACTGCTGCGTAAAAGGCTAGGTTTAAACTCAACCTCACCGCTGAGAACATGAATACCCAACTCACCAAAACGGCTCAAAATCTCTTCTTTTACCTGTCCTGTCATACCAGGTTGTTGTGCCCCAGCATGTTTAGGGGTATGGGAGTATGGGTCACAAGGAAATGCGCCATATTCATCAGGTGATTTGTTAAAACCAATGCCACCACGCACCCGATAATAAAGTGCGCCTAAACGTTTTATCAGCTCAGGCTCAGCCTCTTCTGCAACTGCGGCATAAAAGTTTTCTTTTAGTGCGAGTAATAGTTTTGACACCATGTGCCAATATACGCTACCTAAACCTTCAAAACCAAACATGCCTCCTGATCTGCCGGTAAACGATTGATGATTGAATATCTTTTCATACAAGTTCTCAATACTCGACACCGTTGTGTTATCCAGTGCAGGGTAGTCTGCTCTAATCACGTCAAGCTGTATAATCAGTTCACCTGTATTTTTAACGTTGGGATTGAAACGATATCCCCCCTTTACGTCCTGCATGACGATACGTTCATCAGCACCAGCTAGCATTTTTGCTAAAAATGGCACCTCATCGAACGCAGCCAAAGTAATCATATTTTTTTCTAAAAACGGAGTTTGTACACGGTCCGGATACAACATGAAAGTTTTCTGGTCAGGACGGTAAACATCACTGGCAAACAATGCATCCAATACATCCGCAGCCTGCTTAGGGTTAATAGCTCCAGAACTAATAGCGGCCACTTGTCCTTCAAGCATAGGGTAAAGATTTTCTACTGAAGCTTGCTTCTCACCAAAGCCTAATAGATTATATGATTGGTATAAACCATCATCACCCAAGTTAGTTTGAATAGTATGATCAATGACTATCAATGCATTGCTAAGTAATAAATTGACTATTTCAGTCGAACTATTTTCTTTATGACTAAAACTTTGGGCTTTATAGACCGCTTCACGATAACGCCAAGCCGCTTGGCCTAAATCTTGTAACACGTCAAAACGTAATGAGTCAGATACCGGTGAGCCATTAAGTTTTGGACTTAAGGTTTGTAATATTTCGGCGGTTTCTTTAAGCCACTGTGCGACTTCATAAGATAATTCAACAGTGTCAGGCTGCTGCTTCATCAAACCTTGGAAAAAACGCACATAACGCCTCAGGTAATTAAGGGTAACCATGGACAAGCCCTGGCCCACCAATGCATTGTTTGCATCATTCCATTCGGGTCTTTGAGCATTTAACCAAATCCCCCCATCTACTACTAAATTACCTAATTTACATAATAAAGGGACCAATAGTTTTTCAAGCAAATTAACTTGATAAACCTCGCCATTTTCATCCAAGACTAACTTACCGTCGGCACCAAATTGCTCAACCTTTGCAGCAATACGCTCAGCAGAATCTTCATCATAACTCACAGTACTTTTAGCATTGTGTAACATATCGTTAAATGACTTGATTCTATAAGGCACATTGGCATAGCTAAAAATCGATTTATTGAGTAATTGTGCTAATAACTTTGGATGAAACTGTTTAGACAGTTCCAACATTTTCAGCAAATAAATAATCTGGTGATCACCCCAATACCCAATGTAACTCCATGGATCATCAGGCTCTTCTACTTCCCAATCTATTCCACCCTTGGTAATACGATAAGGGTTATAACCATCTATAGTTGATGCGTTTACAAATTTAGCGATAACACATTCAATAAATTCCGGATAACTAAAAGTTAATGCTTCCCAATTTTGAAAAATATCACGCCAGTTACCTTGATACGACAACAAGCGATGTCCAGCATCATCTTTTAATTTGATTTCAAATTGATTCCATGGGCGACTAGGATCACCATGTCTTCGACCAAAAGTGATAGGCAAATATTCAGCAGCTAGGCGCTCTAATTGAGGGTCATTAAGTGAAGTAATGATGCTAGAAAAGTCTTGCAACGCAATCTGTTCGGGCAACTGAATCAACTTTTCTAGATGCCTGTTGTACACATTAATATTGAAAGTTTTTAAGGTGGCAATAAAGTCTCTGGTTGATAAGGAATATTGATTATCAAACACTCCCCCTCTTAAATTATTAAAAAGAGTATTGGCGTAATGGTGTACTGAAACATTTTCTTCACTTGTCAGTTGAAAACCATCGGACGCAGCCATAATTCGGGCCAAAGTATCAGAGCCTTCAATTATAGAGTCAGACAAGTCTGTCAGTATTTTATTTTGGTCACCCAAAGACTGTATCAAGGCGCTGACCTGAGACTGGTTTTGTTCGAGATTAGCCACTAACTGCCATTTTTTGCTCTGCAGTGGGAGCAATTCAAACTCTACATTGAGCAAATATGCACCACGTACACCCCGCTTAGCATTTTCGGTTTCTATGACGTCATTGCGCCAAAACTTTTCAAGTTGTGCATTACACAGTAATACCTTGTATTCATCGAAGCCCGTTGAAAATACTGTATTAGCTTTTAATGATTCACTGGGCTCTGCGCGGTCTGTAATACCCGAATATAGAGTAAACATTGCCAGACCAGTTGGCCTGTGCAACTCACTCCATTTGTAGGCATCAACCAAATTACTGGAGACCGTCTGAGTAAAACGTGGCGTGCCAGCTGGTAATATATTTTGTAATCCATCAATCATGTTAACTGAAACAGCGTCTTCAGATAAATTATGCAATTCACACTGACGAGAAAAACCAAACTCATCACTGGTAGCCCATGTGTAACGAAATGCTAATTGAAGGTCATGATTAACTTCTTCAAAACAAATTTTATCACCTAAAATATTTTTATATAAATTTTGGCTGATTTCATATTGATGATTGAAATCTTTGTTAAAGGCATCCCACTTGTAAGCTTTGCCTTTTTTGTTAATTTTAAGCAGCGTTTTGCTGCCTGTGTTAGCGGCATCTTCATGAATTTTGTCTACTGGGGCGTAAGGAAATAATGCTGTTTCTGGGGATATTCTGCCAGCAGTCAATCCCCCAGTTGAGGAAACAAATAACCAGTGGTCACTGTCTGAAATTAAACTGATAAAAAAGGGAGCCATTTTCTGCATATTATGAATAGCGTAATAACGCTCCCCTTGCATATCAATAAATTCGCCTGCTACATCACTACTATTAGGGGCTGAAAAGCTCATCGCCACACTCTCTTAATTTAATAAATTACACATTCGTAATTTTGTTTAAAACCAAAGGCAACCTACGTCATTTAACGACATTTCAAAAAAAACCATTTAAGAGTGGTTATCAATCAAAACTCGTTTTAGGATGGCGCAGAACAACTACCCAAAGGTTCGTCTTCTGAAAATTTGCAAAGACACTAAGCTATGTTTCACTTAACGCAATAAAAATAAGTTAAGAGGGACTGAGCTTGCGACTAAGTAGATTTACAAATTTGTAACATCTACAGTTTATTAATTAAGACTACATCCCCCGTTTTTAATGGCCTTAAGTGCTTACTAATTTACAATTTTCACACTTTCGTCCGCCCCACCTTTTATCTGTACCGTCTTACCGCATTTACCATCGACGAGATTAACCTTTGTGTTACAAAACCAACCATGTCGTTAACATTATGGTATTTGTGCCATATGTAAACAGCTGTTAACCTTGTTCAAAGACTTGTTTAAACAAGCAACATAACGAGCGAATTGCACTTTTTAAAGACTATTATCGGAGATAACCATGGTAAAACATAGCGTTAAAAGAATGACGCATATTCTTTCAGCTTCCATCGCCTTGACCCTGACCGCAGTTCTGGTCGGTTGTGGCGGCGGAGCAGCAACTAACACAGATATAGTATCTGTAGATACTACAACACCGGTCGAAGACTGGGTTATGGTGTGGAGCGACGAATTTGACGGTAGCTCAATTGATACTAATAAATGGACACATGAAGTTGATTGTAACGGCGGTGGTAATTTTGAAAAACAATGTTACACCGACAGCACAGATAACTCATTCGTATCAGATGGTAACTTAAACATTGTCGCCAAACCTTCTGTTGATGGCGAACAGCTGCCCTATACATCTGCACGTATGTCGACCAAATACAAAGGCGACTGGACATATGGGCGCTTTGAAATGCGCGCCAAACTTCCATCAGGACAAGGTTCATGGCCCGCATTTTGGATGCTTTCTACAGATGAAGTCTATGGAGGTTGGCCAAAGTCAGGTGAAATTGACATAGTCGAATCTGTCAACCTAAAAGTGCCAAACGCAGCAGGTGTAGAAGAAAATAATATTTTCGGCACCTTGCATTACGGCCCTGACTGGCCAAATAATGAACAATCTGGTAAAGCCTATTCTCTTCCCGGCAATGTCAATCCTGCTGACGATTTCCACACTTACGCCATTGAGTGGCAAGAAGGTGAGATTCGCTGGTACATGGATGGTTACCTTTATGCAACACAAATGAAATCTGAGGTTAGATTCAACAGTAAAGGTGAATCAGTTGGACTGGTTCACAAGGGCTGGTTTGCTGAATACTACGATATTATTACTGGTGAACTTGAAACTAAATGGGACACAGCTCCCTTTGATCAAGATTTCCATATTTTGTTAAATCTTGCAGTGGGTGGAACTTTCCCAGCAAATACTAACAATGGTGCTGATTACCCTGACGGCATTGACCCAGCAGATTTTGCAGAAGGTCAAACCTTTGCAATTGACTACGTGCGAGTGTATGAATGTGCATCTGACCCAATGACGGGTGCAGGATGTGAAACCATTCGTACTAATTACAAAGTCGAAGCCTCTGATGACGTTCCAGATGGCGCTTTGGTGATAGGTAAAGCACCCACACCTACTCCTCCTGTTCCAGATGTTGCAGTACCTATCACTATTTTTGCTGACGTCGAAAATGCACTTTGGAAATTATGGGATTGTTGTGGTGGGACCGTCCCTGAAGTTGTTATTGACGATGCCCAACATGGTGCAGTTGCTGAATTCCAAGTACTTAACAATGACGGTGCAGTGTTAGGATTTTACAGTCGCCCAGACTTCACAGAAGGTGGAGTGCCATTTAATGCATCAGCTATGTTGACTACTGGAAGCTTATCTTTTGAAATGAAAGTGGTATCACAACCTACAAGCTCAACAGTTTGGACTTTGAAGGTAGAGGGTGATAACAATACATCGTTTGCAGAAGTAGCGCTTAATACCAGTAATGAAGGCGTTGACCCAGAAACAGGTGAATGGCAAACCTACACGTTTAGCCTATCTGATCTCACTGACGCAGGTTTAGATATCAGCGCCATAGATGTCATTATGATATTCCCAGCTTGGGGAACAGGTGAAGGAGCAGTATATCGTGTAGATAATGTGACTATTGCTGAACCTGGCAACGTGGTTTATCCAGAGCTTGTTTTATTTGAAGACGCGATTAACCCTGCTTGGCCTCTATGGGATTGCTGTGCTGGCTCAACACCCACTGAAGAAATGGATGATGAAGCACATGGTTTAGTGGCAGAGTTTTCTGTATTGGGTGCACCTGAAACCGTTCAAGGTTTCTTCGGTCGCGATAATGGCAGTTTTGATGCTTCAGCGTTATTGACTGAAGGTGTGTTCCAATTTGAAATGAAAATTGTAACCGCGCCTGCTGATGGCACACCATGGTTAATGAAAATAGAAGCTGATGGTAATACTTCGTTTGTTGAAGTTAACTTAAACACCAGTGCTGAAGGCGTTGATCCTGTTGCCGGTGTGTGGCAGACCTACACTTTTGATTTATTAACAATGGCTGACGCAGGTTTAGACCTTAGCGCTATAGATGTCGTTATGGTATTCCCAGCTTGGGGTGCAGGTGCAGGTGCAGTCTATCGTGTGGATAATGCAAAAATATACAATCCTAATGCCACATCAGGTGGTCCAACTGGTCCTAGATTAGTCGCCTTTGATAATGCTGCAAATCCAGAATGGCCTCTTTGGGATTGTTGTGCAGGCTCAACACCTACAGTAGAAATGGATGATGCAGAGCACGGTGCTGTAGCAGAGTTTTCTGTACTAGGCGCACCTGAAACTGTTCAAGGATTCTTTGGAAGCGATTCAGGAAGTTTTGATGCATCAGCATTATTAACTACAGGTAATTTCAGCTTTGAAATGAAAATTGTTACCCCCCCTGCTGATGGCACACCATGGCTAATGAAAATCGAAGCAGACGGCAATACATCGTTTTTTGAAGTCAACCTAAACACCAGTATTGAAGGTGTCGACCCAGTTGTTGGTGTTTGGCAAACTTATACCTTTGATTTGTTAACTATGGCTGATGCAGGTTTAGATTTGAGTGCCATTGATGTACTTATGGTATTCCCAGCATGGGGCGCAGGTGCAGGCGCTGTCTACCGTGTAGATAATGTGATCATCGGCAACCCCGGTGAGACTGATGGCGGAACAGGTGTTGCAGATGGCGCAGCGTTAACGTTATACGCTGATGCCATGAATGCTGAATGGCCACTATGGGATTGTTGTGGTGGTTCAACGCCAGCTGAAGTAGTAGATGATGCTCAACATGGCATGGTCGCTGAATTCTCAGTGCTTAATACAGCTGAAACAGTACAAGGTTTTTACAGCCGTGATGTAGGAACACCATTTAATGCAGAAGACATCATAAACGGCACTTTCAGTTTTGAAATGAAGATTGTGACTGCCCCTGCTGATGGCACACCATGGATGATAAAAATGGAAGCTGGCGGCAATACTACTGCCGTAGAAGGTAACCTAAACACCAGTATCGAAGGGCAAGAACCGGTTCCTGGTGAATGGCAGACCTATACCGTAGATATACTCACTTTGCTAGATAACGGATTAGACATCAGTCAAATTGATGTAGTCATGATATTCCCAGCTTGGGGTGCCGGTCTTGGTGCGGTGTATCGCATTGACAACGCTGTGTTTAAACCTTAAGCCATAGTTATGTTGTTTATGGTCTAACCATAAACAACATAGTGCTTAAATAGTGCTTAAATTAGCGTTAAAACAAGAATAATTAACTTAGATTGACTGATAGAAATTACAAATTCTTACTGAAATCTAAGTATTTTGAAATTAGTTCGAAAAATGAGTAGGGCAATTATGAAAGATATTACCTTCAATAAAACACGACTAGCAGCAACAATTTCTGTGCTGTTAGGGGCAGGAATAGCGCCGTTGTCAATTGCACAGGAAGCAGAGCCTGTCGCTGATGACATAGAAATCATCCAAGTAAAAGGTATTCGAGGCAGTTTGGCTCGTTCGATGGACATAAAACGCGAAGGCAATGGGGTTGTTGACGCGATTTCTGCCGAAGAAATGGGTAAATTTCCCGATACCAACTTAGCCGAATCTTTACAACGTATTACCGGTGTCACGGTGAGTCGTTCAAACGGCGAAGGTAGCCAGATCACAGTGCGTGGTTTTGGTCCTAGCTTTAACTTGATGACACTTAACGGTCGTCAAATGCCAGGAACGGGTAACAGCCGTTCTTACAACCTAGAGAATTTATCCTCTGCGGGTGTGAGTGCATTAGAAGTCTATAAAACTGCCCGTGCCGAATACCCTAGTGGTGGCATTGGTGCAACAGTTAACATAGTCACCACCCAACCTTTGGCTTCACCTGGATTAAAATATTCAGTTTCTGGTAAAGGTATACGCGATACATCTAATGTAGAAGGCGATGCGGTGACTCCAGAAATAGCCGGTCTTTATAGCAATACATTTGCTGACAATACAATTGGTGTGGCTATTTCTTTGTCTCACCAAGGCCGTGACTTTCAACAGCAAAGCGCAAACGTTCCTGGTTGGCAAGCAGATCAAGGAACGGGTGGTCTCACCGGTGACAACGCAATCGATTTACGTGGCGTAGATGCAGAGGGTGAAAAGCTAGGACATACTTATTTTCCTAGGCAGATATCTTACGATATTGCTGATGTGCAGCGCACCAGAACGAATGGGCAAGTAACATTACAATATGCCCCAACTGATGCCATGACTTTTAGTCTTGACTACACCCGTACTGAAGCAGAAACCGCTACTGAAACACGTGGCTTTGGTATCTGGTTTAACTGGGGTGGCAACTTAACTAACTATCAGTTAGACGAAAATGGCACCGCTATTAACTTCACAGAAACCGCTAATGATTATGCCCACTCTGTCGGTGCAAATACATTTTTGGTTGAAGCAGAATCAGTGGGATTCAACTTTGATTGGCAATTAACAGACAACATTCATGTTGAATTTGATTACCATGATTCTTCAAACGCTACCGATTCTGGTGGGGACAAAGGCACAGGTAATGCGGGAAGTGTGATTATTGCACCAAATAATATCCTGACTAAAACCTATGATTATTCCACAGGCGAAATACCGAATTTTGCCATGACGTGGCCAGACGGAGCTGCTGAAGCTAGCCCCAATGATTTTGACCCACTTTTTGGTCAATTCAGTGTCTCTACAGGCGAATCAACAGTCGAACAATACCAATTCCACAGTGAGTGGGTTAACCCAGACGATGGTTTCTTAGCCAATATTAAATTGGGTGCGGCCAGAACCGAACAAACCTTTGGTGGCTCTGGTACAGGTAGTGGTAATATTGGTCCCAATGGTTATAACGGTAATCAGGCAGTCTTCCCTGACAGCATGTTTACGCGCCAAGGTACCGGTAGTCTTCTCGATGCCTTAGACGGTGGGGGAGCAGATTTAACCACTAACTACTATTACACTTTTGACTTTGCAGAAACAGTGGCTCGTATGGTTAACTACTTCGATAGTGTGCCACTTAATCCCTTTGACAGTGAGTTATCCAGTACTAGCTCTGGTGGCGTTACTGAAGAAACGACATCGGTATATCTACAAAGCGCCCTTTATTTTGAATTAGCCGATATGCCGGTTGATATCAACCTTGGTTTGCGTTATGAAAAAACTGACGTCACTAGTGATGTCATTCAACGGGTTGAAGACCAAATAGTGTGGTCAAATCCTACTGAGTGGCAATTACGTTATCAACCTGGTGGCGCACAAGATGTCAGCTTCCTAGGTGAACATGATGTAACCTTACCCAGTATTGATATTAAAGTGGAAGTCACTGATGACATCATTGCTCGCATGTCTATGGGTAAAACCATTACCCGAGCCCCACTGGGTAACTTAATAGGTATACGCTCTTTATCAGGCGCTCCTAAGCCGGGTAGCAGAACAGGTAGTCAAGGTAATACCAACCTGCAGCCGTTTGAGTCTACAAACTTCGACTTTTCTGTAGAGTACTATTATGGCGACGCGAGTTATATTTCGCTTGGTTACTTCGAAAAAGACGTGGTGAATTTTATCACGACTACAAATGAAACTATCACAGTGGACGGTTTGACAGATCCCTTGATTGGTCCAAGAGCAACACAAGCCATCAGTGATTTAGTGACCGCGTCTGGCGACCCAAGTTTTGTTCCTGCAGATGGTGCTGTATGGCAGCAAATCATTGATAATGGTGGCGGTGCGTTTGACGATATCACTGGCAATACAATTGTATTCCAAAACAGTAGCGACCCTCTAGTGGAATGGGTCGTTAGCCAACCATCAAATGGTGACGCACGTAGTGTTGATGGTATTGAATTTGCGGTCCAGCATATGTTCGGTGAAACTGGTTTTGGTAGTGGTTTTAACTTCACTCTTGTTGACGGCGACGTTAAATACGATGTAGACAGTTTCGAGTCACAATCACCTCTTGTTGGTTTGAGTGACTCAGCTAACTTCCAAGTGTTTTACGAAAAAGATGGCTTGTCTGTTAAAGTCACTTACGCTTGGCGTGATAACTACCTAATTGGTGTGGGTCAAGCCCAAGGCAGTGCTGAAGCGCCTCCTCAGTTTGGTAAAGAATATGCACAAACTGATATCAGTGTAAATTATGATGTATCTGATGAACTCACAGTATTTTTTGAGGGAATTAACATCACTAACGAAACTGAACAGGGTTATGGCCGTTACGAAGAGCAATTCTTGTTTGCTCGTCAATACGGACCTCGTTATGCATTAGGTGCTCGTTATACCTTTTAAGGTGTAATAAGCAATTTAAAAGCCGCTGATATCAGCGGCTTTTTTGTATAATATTGTATAATATTTAATAAATATAGATGCTAATAATCCCTTTGGTTTTTAAATCCGTATAGAACAGGTATTATTAATTTTATATGAATATTTGGAGTGGTAAATTTGGATAACTTAGTCCGAGAAATTACTATTGTAGGTGGTGGCACAGCTGGTTGGTTAACAGCCGGAGTCATAGCTGCCGAACATATGGCGAACTCAAATTCTGGGGTAAAAGTTACCTTAGTTGAATCACCTGATGTCAAACCCATAGGTGTAGGTGAAGGCACATGGCCGACTATGCGTGGCACTCTGAAAAAAATGGGGATTAATGAGACCGAATTTTTTCGTGAATGTGATGCATCATTTAAACAAGGTGCAAAATTTGCTAAATGGGTAACCGGTAAAGAAGATGACTTTTATTACCATCCGTTAGTGTTGCCTGAAGGTTATGAAAAAATAAACTTGGCACCCTATTGGCAGCCCGAGTCTGACAAGGTGTCATTTGCCGATGCAGTGAGTTTCCAAGGGCACCTGTGTGAAAAAGGCCTCGCACCAAAGCAGATCACTACACCCGAATATGCTCATGTAGCCAATTATGCATATCATTTAGATGCAGGAAAGTTTTCCGCATTTTTACAAAAACATTGCACAGAAAAACTTGGCGTTAGGCATGTCTTAGACCATGTCACTGTAGTCAATTCTGCCCTAAATGGTGACATTGCTTCAGTCAGCACCAACCAACATGGCGACATCACAGGCGACCTGTTTATTGACTGTACGGGTTTTCACTCCTTGTTGCTGGGCAAACATTACAATATTCCATTTATCAGTAAAAAGCATATTCTGTTTAATGATACAGCCTTGGCGGTGCACGTACCTTATCAAAATGAAAACGACGCCATCGCTTCACATACCATATCTACAGGGCAAAGTGCTGGTTGGATTTGGGACATTGGTCTCCCCTCTCGTCGAGGTGTTGGCCATGTATTCTCATCTGCCCACACCACTGTTGAAAAAGCAGAGAAAGAATTACGTGACTACATCAGACCTACGTTAGGCAAAAAAGCCGATGTCATAAGTATCAGGAAAATTCCTATCAACCCTGGGCATAGAGAAGTTTTTTGGCATAAAAACTGTGTGGCAGTGGGTTTATCTGCTGGTTTTCTAGAGCCCTTGGAGGCCTCAGCACTAGTCTTGGTTGAATTATCTGCTGCTATGATAAGTGAACAACTACCTGCCAACCGTGATGTGATGGATATTGTAGCGAAACGTTTTAATAAAAAGTTTCTTTATCGCTGGGACAGGATCGTTGATTTTCTAAAGTTACACTATATTTTGACTAAACGAACTGACACTAAATATTGGCGAGATAATTGTTTAGCTGAATCCATCCCTGAAGACTTGCAGACACTATTAACTCTTTGGCGTTACGAATCACCGTGGCAACTTGACTTTGATCATGCCGATGAAGTCTTCCCCTCTGCTAGTTACCAATACGTGCTCTACGGCATGGGTTTTGAGACCTCAGCACGGCGCACAACCCGGCGTTCAGACAACCTTGAATTGGCTCAAATGACATTTCAAAAAAATGCGCAGTTGACTAAGAAATTACTCGCAGGATTGCCTAATAATCGTGAGTTGATCAATAAAATAAAGCAATACGGCCTACAAAAAATATAAAGGAACATACATGCCCGATCATCAATTATTGGATAACATCACCCACAAAGATGTTCATGTTATCACCGAACATTCCACTCAGTTGAGTGATAAAAGCAGTTATAGTCATGTGTTTATCTCTGAGTTTCGAGACGTTCAAGCCCATTACCCCATCTTTTTTCAAAAAAATCCTCAAACCGGGCAATTTGAGGCCATTGCATTGTTTGGTTTAGCCGGTGAAGAGAACCTATTCTTGACCGATGCAGGGTGGCAAGCTAACTATTTACCTTTGAGTATCCAAAGGAGGCCATTTTTAATCGGCTTTCAAGAAAACACTGAAGATGGAGTAGTAAACGAAGAGCCCGTTATCCATATTGATATGGACAGCCCAAGAATTAGCTACAACCAAGGTGAAGCGGTATTTTTACCACAGGGTGGTCAAAGCCCCTATTTACAACAAATGGCCGCGACGTTAATGGCAATTCACCAAGGCCACCAACAAACCCAATCCTTTATTGAGGCTTTGCAGCAACGTGATCTGCTTGAGTCAGTCGAGATAAAGGTGACGTTAGACGATAACTCTGGGCATGCTATGGATTTTTTATACACCATTAATGAAGAAAAAGTCGAGCAATTACCTGACGAGGTAATAGTTGATTTACAGCGATTAGGTTATCTAAAAGCGATTCATATGATATTAGCGTCTATGCCAAATATGAGTCATCTTATCGAATTGAAAAATCGTCTACTTAAATAACCGATGTTAGAAATCAAGCATCCCATCCGTGAAATAGCTGACGCTTCAAACGTAAGTCTAACGCCTGAATTACTGTGTTCTAACAGCCCCATTGTATTGCGTGGGTTAATTAACGATTGGCCTTTGATAAGTGCAGCTAAATCATCTAATCAAGCCGCTCAAGATTACCTTAGGGATTATTACAATCAAAATAAAGTACGCACGTTTATGGCAGAGGCCAAACACCGAGGTCGTTTTTTTTATAATGACGACTTGAATGGTTTTAACTTTACGCCTAACACTACTTATTTTGACAAAGTATTAGACGATTTAGCGACGTATGAACATTTGCCTGCTCCCCCTGGTTTATATATGGGCTCTACTGCTTTGGACCATATATTGCCCGGATTTAGAAAAAATAATGACTTATCTTTATTGGTTGATAACCCCCTCGTTAGTTTGTGGGTTGGCAATCAATCACGGATTGCCGCGCATTATGATGTCACCGACAATATTGCTTGTGTGGCAGCGGGAAAAAGACGTTTTACTTTATTCCCCCCCAATCAACTAGACAATCTATACATAGGGCCATTGGATTTCACCCCTGCTGGGCAACCGGCCAGTCTGGTAGATTTCAGTGATCCTGATTTAGTCAAACACCCTAAATTTGCAGAAGCAATGCAGCATGCACAAGTCGCTGAGTTAGAAGCTGGAGACGCTATTTTCATTCCCAGCATGTGGTGGCATCATGTGGAAGGCTTAAGTTGTTTTAATGTGCTAGTAAACTACTGGTGGCGACAAGTCGATATCCAGATAGGTGCGCCTATGGATGCACTAAATCATGCCCTTCTTAGCATTCGCGATTTACCTCAAGCACAACGAGACGCTTGGCGTAATATATTTGAGCAATATATCTTTGCACCCAAAGATCATAGCTACATACCAGAAGACAGAAGAGGGGTGTTGAACCCTATTGACGAACAGTTAGCCCGCAAGTTGCGCGCGTCTTTGGTCAATAAACTCAACAGATAGATAATTGGGTATTTATCCGTCTATTAAACCAGCGTCTATTGGTGGTTTATGAGGCAAAGTAAAAAGCATGAAATCAATGATTTCATGCTTTTTTAGTTTTACGTACTTAGAAAGATTAGGCCGTTTGTCTTCTCTTTTCTAACTCCTCACGAATTTCATGGGCCTTTTGTTCGGTAATTGGATAGGTATACACCATCCATATTGCGATAGCAGAAGCCACCATAGGAATTACCACGTCAAACAATCTCATCAAATGGATCGTCTCGGCAGTTTGAGCGCCCCCCAAGGCAACATCAAAGCCTGTAATATTAAGTAAAAATCCGCCTGCAGCTAATGCAACAGCCATACCCAACTTCACGACCCACCAATAAATAGAACCGAACATACCTTCACGTCGCTCTCCTGTCTCTAACTCATCCATATCACATACATCAGCAATCATGGATCCCATTAAGGTAAACAGTGCCCCTAAGCCAAAAGCCATAAAGGGTGCGGGTACCAAGGTCAGCAACGGATAATCAGGATGGTAACAAACCCACTTCAACCCATAACCTACAATAGAGACAACAGTCGCCACATAAAATGCTTTTTTCTTACCTATTTTGGTGGATAACCAAGACACAAAGAAAATAACAAAAAACGTAGACGCCGCAGACAATGTGCCTGCCCAACCTGAATATTCTGCTCCTAGTGATTGACTACCTTCAAACACATAATAAATAATCACATATATTTGGAAAGATGAAACCAGCATAAAACCATTAAATACTAAGAAGGTAGCCCCACACAAACTCAAAAAAGGCTTGAACTTTAAGGTGATGACGAAACCACGAAAAAAGCCTTTAATACCGGTGGGAAATTCTTCAACTTTGTTTAATTGCGCAAGGTTTACTTTGGATGCTGCCTCCACACGCTCATCAGTATTGGTCTTATTAAAACGTTCCTTCAAAAAGATGGCAGGAATGACACCAATAACAATAACAGTGGCACCGATAATAATGGCCAACCAACTGGCTCCATCCACCAAGTCATCAAATAACACATCACTTTGCATAAACCATAAAAACCAGGGTGAAATCAGATAAGCCACATAACCCATAGAATTTTGCACCGCCATCAAACGAGTACGTTCGTGATAATCAGGCGTTAATTCATAACCTAAGGCTACCCAAGGAGTGGCAAAAACAGTGTAGGCAAGATAAAAGATAAATGAGCCCGTTAGAAAAAACCAGAAATAGAAGTTTTCGCTTTGCCCGAGGGGCAATTGCCACATTAAGGCATAAATGACACCTACCGCTATGGCCCCACAAAAGATATAGGGCCTACGCCTGCCCCATTTCGTCTTGGTTTGATCAGAAATATAACCCATAAGAGGATCGGTAATCGCATCGGTCAAACGGGGTAATGCACTGAGTAAACCAACCAACGCAGGGTTCATGCCCAAACCCAAATTAAGCACTATCACCATGCCACCTATTGCGGCAGCTAAAATATTGTTTACAAATGCGCCTAGGCCATAGATGAGTTTTTTGGAAAGTGATATTTTGTCTTCGGGTGCTGTTTCGAAATGTTGGTGGTCGCTCATATACTTTTTTCCATCACTGGGTTGGTTCGGATGAAAGAGACTATTACAAGGCAAATTAGACCTTTAGTTCCCGACACACGACTTGATTAAAGTGGACACTACACAGAATACAATATTCAACAATAGTAAAACGACAAGAGGGGGAATTTAACAAGTCGAAGCGGCTTTTTTTACATAATAACAACACATACAACTTCATTGTTTTTTATGACTAAATACCCTATCCAACCTATCTCACATCAAGTCCATCCTAGCTTGTTTAGATTGTGTAAATCCCTCAGTGAAATATTGTAAAGCCCATAAGTAAATAATTTGTTAACAAAATATAGATCAGTCATGACTTTGTCATAACTGATAGTTATAGGTTTTTAATGTCATTAAATTTCCAAAACGAAGCATTAAGTGACAGCAGTTTTCACTCGAAAACTTCTGGTATGTTAATCCCCATATTAGAGAGTATGACTGTAGAAGAAAAAATTGGGCAAATGAGTCAATTTTTTGGCCATACAGAGCATATATCTGAACATCTGGCTTTCTCAATTCGCCAAGGCCGTGTGGGCTCAATTTTAAATGAAGTCAGGCTGGATACTGTAAATGAATTGCAACGTCTGGCCGTAGAAGAAAGTAGGCTTGGCATTCCTCTTTTGATCGGTCGGGATGTCATTCATGGTTTTAACACCATATTTCCTATTCCATTAGGACAAGCCGCAAGTTGGTGTCCTGAAACGGTAAAGCAATGTGCGCATATCAGTGCATTAGAGGCATCCACCGCAGGTGTCAACTGGACCTTTGCACCGATGATCGACATTAGCCGAGATCCTCGTTGGGGTAGAATTGCCGAAAGCTTAGGTGAAGATCCCTACTTATGCTCAGTATTAGGGGTTGCCATGGTCGAAGGGTTTCAGGGTGACGAATTACACAAAAATGGCAGTATTGC
>NZ_CALSOK010000025.1:0-52239 GCF_943787955.1 uncultured Paraglaciecola sp. | reverse complement strand
CATACTTGAAACTGATGCCGCTTATATCTTAACCTTTGGTGGTGTGAATCTGACAGATCAAGATCCACCTCAAGTTTACACTAATGGTGGTTTTGATTCTAAAGTACATGATCCACGCGGCAGACAAGTCTATGCTCGCTTGGCGATTGAATTTTAATTCATAACTAAGGTCTTTACACAAAATCCCCGGCTATTACCGGGGATTTTTTTGTAAACTACTTTTTCCAGCTGTTAGTATATCCTTAGTCGCTATAAACTTTTATTCAATAGGATAATGGCACATTATTAGTGGACTCTTTACTGCAAATATCATGATGAGAAAACGACCATGGAAAAATATTCCCAAGCACAAATTCACATTCAGCTGAAAAATATAAACCAAGCATTAGACGTTCAACAACAGTGGCAAGTGGTTGAAGGGAAGTTGATAAAAACCTTCAAGTTTAAAAGTTTTATCCGAGCGTTTGGGTGGATGTCACAAATAGCTATATGGGCTGAAAAACTCAACCATCATCCTGAGTGGTGTAATATTTATAATAAGGTTGAGGTGCAACTTACCACGCATGATGTAGGTGGGATAAGTGAATTAGATTTTAAATTGGCTGAGAAGATGGAGATGCTTAACATAATTAAGTAGGCATCCCTTTGTATTAAGAATAAAACAAATAAAATAAATTAATGTCATAAATACAAGTCAAATACACAAGTCAATTTTAAAGACGTTGCTTAATTCGACATATCGTATGTAGTTTAAGCGGTTGAATGTATTTTTAAGGTTTATCTGTATTATCTGCTTGCGTGCTAAAGTTGGCTATGTATAATACGCACCACTTGAGAGGGGAAACAAACTTCCCCAAACAAACCAGTTTCAAGCGCGGGATGGAGCAGTTTGGTAGCTCGTCGGGCTCATAACCCGAAGGTCGTAGGTTCAAATCCTGCTCCCGCAACCACATTTAGATTGAATGCTTTATAGCGTTGATCATGCGACACTAGCTCAGCTGGTAGAGCGCAACCTTGCCAAGGTTGAGGTCACGAGTTCGAGCCTCGTGTGTCGCTCCAATTTCTCTTTAAGAGCCTGATGGTTCTTCTCGAAAAGAGAGTTTGGTTTAAAGTTTCATTGTCTTAAACAATGCATCCGGACGCGGGATGGAGCAGTCTGGTAGCTCGTCGGGCTCATAACCCGAAGGTCGTAGGTTCAAATCCTGCTCCCGCAACCACATTTTAAACGGACCAATATTAATTATTGGTTCGTTTTTTTTTGCAGTGAATTTAGTACTTAAATCGTTTTAAAAATGTCAACAAACACATGTGTGAGGTGCTCAGCCAATTGTGCAGCATGCAGGTTTATTGAGTTTTACTGCCAAAATACCAGTAATGAAATTTGAGATTATGAAGTCCTATGCTTTTGGCAAATACAATATGTATTTGAAGACACCGTCTACAATCAAATTATTGAGTTGCATGTAGTTTGCACGTCTATCTGAATTTCTAACTCTTGGTTGGTAAATCAAACATTATTAAGCTAATAATTTCGTTAGTTGTATTTTTTTAGACATTCAGTTCTACAGAGCCTTGCAAGTCACCTTTGTCCTCGGTAGAATGCTCCGCACTTGAGAAGCGAACTCCCTCGTCTTACGATGATAGTAACGCTTCATATTGTGGAAGTTTTTGCGTTACATTGTTTAATCAATGAATATCGCGTTTCCACAACCACTTTTAAAGCTGGGTTTTGAACCGGGTTTTAGTAATATAGTGGACTAGGGTCCAGAATCAGATAACCCCGCTTGTACGGGGTTTTTTGTCTTTTAAATTTCGATTTTCTTTCTGGGCATTTGGCCCTTTTTTTGTTTTTGGAGCAAAGCTTTGTCGCAACTCGAACAAAAGCTAACGGATATGTTAACGGCACCTGTTGAAGCATTAGGCTTTGAGATGGTTGGTGTTGAATTCTTGCGTGCTGGTAAACACTCTACCTTGCGTGTTTTTATTGATCACCCCGATGGTATTAGCGTTGAACACTGTGCAGAAGTAAGTCGTCAAGCCAGTGCAGTGCTGGATGTTGAAGATCCTATTAGCGTAGAGTACAACTTAGAGGTGTCTTCACCTGGTATGGATAGGCCCTTATTTAAAGAATCACATTATCTTGAATGCTTGGGTGAAGTAGTGTCACTTAAATTAAGACTACCTATGGGTGACAGACGTAATTTTAAAGGAAAAGTGTTGGCTTGCGAAACAGGTAATCTAACATTAGAAATTGATAACCAAACTCATGTTTTGGCTATTGCAAATATTGATAAAGGTAATCTAGTCCCATCTTTTGATTAAGATGTGATCTGACAAGGGCTGTGGTAAGAGAGTAATCAGTGAGGCAACAATGAATAAAGAAATTCTGTTAGTGGCTGAAGCCGTTTCAAACGAAAAACAGGTTCCAAGAGAAAAAATCTTCGAGGCATTAGAGTTTGCTATTGCTAGCGCCACCAAAAAGAAGAATGAAGGCGAGATCGAAGTACGCGTTAGTATTGACCGCGAAACTGGAGGGTTTGATACCTTTCGGCGTTGGCTAGTGGTTGCAGATGATCACGAACAAGAAAATCCTATGGCTGAAATGTCAATATCTGCAGCTCAGATGGACGAACCAGACAAACAGTTGGGTGAGTATGTTGAAGATCAAATCGAGTCTATCGCATTTGACCGGATCACTACACAAACAGCTAAACAAGTTATCGTTCAAAAAGTCCGTGAAGCAGAACGCGACCAGGTCATCGCAGAATATGAAGACCGAGTTGGCGAATTAGTCACAGGTACAGTTAAGAAAGTCAATCGTGATAACGTTATTATTGATTTAGGTAATAATGCTGAAGGCGTGATTTACCGTGACGATATGCTTCCTCGTGAAACATTCCGCCCTGGTGATAGAGTACGTGGTTTACTTTATGTTATTCGTCCTGAGGCTCGTGGCGCACAATTATTTATTAGTCGTACTCATCCAGATATGTTGGTTGAGTTGTTCCGCATTGAAGTGCCAGAAATTGCCGAAGAAACCTTAGAAATTAAGGCTGCGGCACGTGACCCAGGCTCCAGAGCCAAAATTGCTGTTAAAACTAACGATAAACGTTTAGATCCAGTCGGTGCATGTGTTGGAATGCGTGGCTCTCGTGTCCAAGCCGTGTCAGGAGAACTCAGTGGTGAGCGGGTAGACATCGTACTTTGGGATGATAACCCAGCACAATTTGTTATCAATGCTATGGCACCAGCAGGAGTCGCTTCTATTGTTTTAGATGAAGACACACATTCAATGGATGTAGCGGTAGAAGCAGACAACTTAGCACAAGCCATTGGACGAAGTGGTCAAAATGTCAGATTAGCCAGCCAACTAACAGGCTGGGAATTAAACGTAATGACAGTAGAAAACCTAAATGCGAAGCATGAAGAAGAAAACGCTAAGGTCTTAACCGTTTTTACCACTGGTTTAGATATAGACGAAGACTTTGCTTCTATTTTGGTGGATGAAGGTTTCACGACGCTTGAAGAAATAGCTTATGTGCCTATCAATGAACTGCTCGATATCGAGGGTTTAGAGGAAGAGATGGTTGAAGAGTTACGTAATCGTGCTCGTGCAACCTTAACGACTCGTGCATTGGCTACAGAAGAAACCCTTGAAGCTGCAGAGCCTAAAGAAGAGCTGTTAAACCTTGAAGGTATGGACAGACACGTTGCCTATACTTTAGCAAGTCGCGGCATAACAGATCTTGAAGGCCTTGCAGAACAAGGTACTGATGAGATTTCAGATATTGAAGAATTAAGCGATACGAAAGCCGGTGAGTTAATCATGGCCGCCCGTAATATCGTTTGGTTTAACGAAGAATAGGTCAACAGGAGGAATTCCCATATGGCAGAAGTATCCATAGAAAAACTTGCCACCGATATAGGTACGACCGTTGACCGTTTGGTTCAGCAATTTAAAAGTGCAGGCATTGATAAAGTAGCTAGTGATGATGTAACAGAAGACGAAAAACGCACATTATTAGATTTCTTAAGCAAACAACACGGCGGTTCAGGCTCTGAAGCACCTAAACGCATGACGTTACAACGCAAGACAACCAGTACATTGAGTGTGGGTAAGTCTAAAGGGGTGACAGTTGAAGTGCGTAAGAAGCGAACTTACGTGAAACGTTCTGATGTCGAAGAAGCTAAAATAGCTGAAGATGAAGCGAAACGTTTAGCCGAAGAACAGCAAGTTAAGCTAGAAGCAGAGCAACAAGCCGCTGTGAAAGCTAAAAACGCTGCGCAAGAAAAAGCACAAAAAGCGGCTGAAGCCAAAGCCAAGTCAGATGCAGAACGTATCGCTCGTGCTGAGAAAGCCAAAGAAGTGCGTGCTGCTGAAGAGTCAGCCTTAAGTCCAGAAGAAAAAGCAGAACAAGAACGAATGCGTATCGAGGCTGAAAAACTTCGCAAGGCTCAAGATGAAGAAATTCAACGTAAACTTGAATTAGATGCGAAAAACGCAGCAGAAGAAGCTAAAAAGCTGGCTGAAGAAAATTCCCGTCGCTGGAAAGAAGAAGAAGAGCGACGTAAGAAACAAGAAAAAGAAGAAGTGCATGTGCATTCAAACCGCTATGCGCAAGAAGCCGAAGATGCCGATGACATCAAAACTGAACTTGGCGGCCGTAGACGTAAAAAATCTAAGAAAAATGCCGGTTCAGATTTAAAACATGCTTTTAATAAACCTGCTCAACCTGTCGAGCGTGTTGTTCGTATTGGCGAAACCATCACAGTAAGTGAACTAGGTAGCAAACTCGCTATTAAAGCCACCGAAGTGATCAAAGCCCTAATGAAAATGGGTGAGATGGTTACTATCAACCACGTACTTGACCAGGAAACTGCTGTGTTAGTGGTTGAAGAAATGGGTCATAAATATGAGTTGGTTAACGATAACGCACTTGAAGATGAGCTGATTGCTGACGCCTCTGGTGGCGAAAAGTCTAGTCGTGCGCCTGTTGTAACTATTATGGGCCATGTTGACCACGGTAAAACGTCACTGCTTGATTACATTCGCGCCGCGAAGGTAGCCGATAGCGAA
The DNA here is from genome assembly GCF_943787955.1 of uncultured Paraglaciecola sp. Classification (NCBI taxonomy): domain Bacteria; kingdom Pseudomonadati; phylum Pseudomonadota; class Gammaproteobacteria; order Alteromonadales; family Alteromonadaceae; genus Paraglaciecola; species uncultured Paraglaciecola sp. The sequence goes on along the minus strand of NZ_CALSOK010000025.1, from coordinate 47,162 downwards.
GCGGGGGGGATTACTCAACATATCGGTGCTTATAGTGTTGAAACCTCTAACGGTCGTATCGCCTTTTTAGATACGCCAGGGCACGCAGCGTTTACCGCTATGCGAGCTCGTGGTGCAGTTGCGACGGATATTGTCATTTTGGTTGTGGCTGCTGATGATGGTGTTATGCCACAAACAAAAGAAGCGGTTCAGCATGCAAAAGCGGCAGGCGTACCATTAATTGTAGCCGTTAATAAAGTAGATAAAGAGTCTGCAGATCTTGACAGGGTTAAAACTGAATTATCGCAAGTTGAAGTGATATCAGAAGAGTGGGGCGGTGAACACCAGTTTGTTTACGTCTCTGCTAAAACAGGCCAAGGGGTGGATGAACTATTAGAAGCCATCAGTCTTCAAGCCGAAGTACTCGATTTACAAGCCGTACCTTCTGGCCCTGCAAAAGGTATTGTTATTGAATCACGATTAGATAAAGGCCGTGGTCCTGTTGCATCTGTGCTTATTCAAGAAGGTGAGCTTCGTGCTGGTGATATTATGTTGTGTGGTGAGGAATACGGACGAATTCGTGCTATGCGTGATGAAAATGGTAAAGATGTAAAAGTGGCTGGTCCATCAACACCGGTAGAAATACTGGGTTTGTCAGGTGTGCCTATTGCGGGTGAAAATGCGATTGTTGTTCAAGACGAACGTAAAGCTCGTGAAGTCGCGTCTAAACGTCACACTAAACAACGTGAACTAAAGTTAGCTAAACAACAAAAAGCCAAACTAGAAAACATGTTTGCCAACATGGAAGCCGGTGATGTTAGCGAATTAAATGTTGTACTGAAAGCTGATGTTCAAGGCTCTGTCCAGGCCATATCTGAATCTTTGACTAAGCTGTCGACGGATGAAGTAAAAGTGAATATTGTTGGAAGTGGCGTAGGTGGAATTACCGAGACTGACGCAAGTTTAGCTGCAGCTTCTGGCGCCATTGTTGTTGGTTTTAACGTGCGTGCTGACGCCTCTGCTCGCAAAGTAATCGATACTGAAGAGATTGACTTACGTTATTACAGCATTATTTATCAATTGATTGATGAAGTGAAACAGGCCATGAGCGGTATGTTGGCACCTGAGTTTAGACAAGAGATAATTGGTTTAGCTGAAGTACGTGATGTATTTAAATCCCCTAAAATTGGTGCAATCGCTGGGTGTATGGTCACAGAAGGTATTGTTAAACGTAGCAGTCCTATCCGTGTCTTACGCGACAACATCGTCATTTATGAGGGTGAGCTTGAGTCATTGAGACGTTTTAAAGACGATGCGCAAGAAGTCCGTAATGGGGTGGAATGTGGTATTGGCGTAAAAAACTACAATGATGTGAAAGTAGGTGACCAAATCGAAGTATTTGAAACTGTCGAAGTAAAGCGCGAACTGTAACTTTGGTTTAGGTTTAAGCCGCTTTTAGATAATAAGAATAAACGGAGGCTACGGCCTCCGTTTTGTTTGTGAAAAGATACAGTAGGTATCAGGAGAAATTAATATGGCTAGAGAATTTTCACGAACCGACAGAGTCGGTCAACAAATTCACAAAGAAATCGCCAGTATTCTACAGAATGAGTTTAAAAATCGTGATCCTCGCCTTGGCATGGTAACTGTGTCGGGTGTGGAAGTATCACGAGATTTAGCCCATGCTAAAATTTACGTGACGTTTTTTGAAAATGATGAAGAACAAGTCAAAAATTATCTGACTATTCTTGAAGATAACAAAGGTTTTATCCGCACATTATTGGCAAGCCGTATGCGGATGCGCGCTGTACCCGCTGTGAAATTTGTTCGTGATGGTTCATTGGCTGAAGGTATACGTATTGCTAACTTGGTAAGTGACACGTTAAATAAAGATGAAGCTCGGGCTAAATTGGCAGGCCGCTCCTTAGACGATGAAACAACAAACGAGCAAAAGTAATCGTTATGGCAAGAACAAGAAAAGGTCGTGCCGTTAATGGCATCATACTGTTGAATAAAGGCTTAGGCCTGTCGTCTAATCATGCATTGCAACAAGTTAAACGTATGTTTAACGCAGCAAAGGCAGGACATACTGGTGCTTTAGATCCCCTAGCGACAGGCATGTTGCCCATTTGCTTAGGTGAAGCGACTAAGTTCTCGCAGTTTTTATTGGATACGGACAAAACGTATCAAGTCACCGCTAAGCTTGGAGTGCGCACCACCACTTCAGATGCAGACGGTGAAGTGGTGGAAACACTGCCCGTTAATGTGACTCAAGCACAACTATTTGCTGCATGCGAACAGTTTAAAGGGCCCATAAAACAAGTGCCTTCGATGTTTTCAGCGCTCAAACATCAAGGTAAACCGCTATATTTTTATGCCCGTCAAGGCATTGATATTCCTAGAGAAGCGCGAGATATTACTATTTTTAGTTTATCCATTGACAGGTTTGCAGCGGATGAAGTGGATATGACAGTACATAGTAGTAAAGGTACTTACATTCGTTCTTTGGTTGATGATATTGGTCAGGTATTAGGCTGTGGGGCCTATGTGAGTAAGCTTCACAGAACGCAAGTGACGGATTATCCTGCGGATAAAATGCTGACGATGGCGTCTTTGCAAGCGCTCAGAGACGAGATAGATAGCGAAGCAGATGTATTAGATGATCAAACATTTACAGCCATGGATCAATTGCTAATGCCTATGGACTCAGCAGTGAAAACCCTTGATTCAGCTGAACTAGACCCAATTGCGGAAGGTTTTTTTAGAAATGGAAACCCTGTCAATTTTGTAGGCACAACTGACTACCCAGAAGATTCTTTGATACGCGCATATAGCAAGGACAGTGGATTGTTTTTGGGTGTGGGTTTTATTGATCCTGACGGTAAAATCGCACCTAAACGTTCAGTAGTGTATGTTTAAAAAACGTATATGTAATCAATACTTATATAATGGGGATGTTAAGCTTGTTATTATGTTTAAGGTCGCTATAATACGCGCTCTTTTTTGACTCGCTGAATTAGTGATTGGCGGGTTGTATCTTTCAACTCTTATTTATTGGAGAAAATTATGTCACTAACTACAGAACAAACGGCAACCATACTTGCTGAGTTCGCAGTTAAAGAAGGCGATACAGGCTCACCTGAAGTACAAGTTGCTTTATTAACCCACAACATCAACAAATTACAAGGTCACTTTGCGGATCATAAGAAAGATCACCACTCACGTCGTGGACTACTTCGCATGGTTAGCCAACGTCGTAAGTTACTTGATTACCTTAAAGGCAAAAACGGTCAGCGTTATCAAGATCTTATCAAACGTTTAGGCCTTCGTCGTTAATCGACTTAAGCTTTAAAAAAAAAAGACGCGAAAGCGTCTTTTTTTATGCCTCAAAAAAAGTGTCATACAGCACTATATTGTTTGCTAGAAGCTAGTCTGCGAGTCAATCGAGCGATTAACTTTCGGTTAGTCGCTTTGGCGTGACATCAGGATATCCGTGACTTAATTATTGATTGGTGCTGAATCACACCTTATGCACATGTTGCGATGTAATTAAAAGTTTTGAGCGTCTCAATTTTACTATCCAAAAAAATTGCGCTGCGACATAAAAGGTTGCGAGACCTAGCTGACGAGTGCGAGCGTGTTACCTTCACTCATACATCAATTTTAAGCCAGCTTAAAAATTATGTTATGTTAAGTTTTGTATGATATGTTTAATTGTATTACCTCAAAGTCGCGCTAATTTGTTTACGTGAGTAAGGATATTTTTTGAGAAGATGTGTTACTAAATATGTTGGTTGGCTACCCGTCATATTTTGCTTAAATATGTACAAGGTAGCTGCCTCCGAGTATAAATTTGAACTGCTAAATGAGAACGATGGCTTTGCCACGTCCGTTATTTTTTCGATTGTTCAAGGCAAACAGGGTTTTCTTTGGTTTGGCACCGGATATGACGGCATAATGCGTTACGACGGTAAAAACATTGTTAGATATCAACATGAACCCAGCAAACCCAATTCTCTGGGCCATAATAATGCGGGTAACCTTGCTGTTGATAAAGATAATAATCTTTTGATTGGCAGCTGGGGCGGCGGCCTACTACGCTATAACCAACAAAGCCAACAATTCACACAGTTTTTAGTCAACAAAACTCCCGGCGCACATCTATATGATAATAGGGTACAAAGCCTAATTGAGGACCAACAAGGGGACATTTGGTTAGGGTCCCGTAACAAGGGACTCTATAAATTTAATCCTAAATCACAAGACTTAAAGTCAATTCCCTTGAACGAACATGATAAATTTTCAGCCATAAATAAACATGTACTTCGTATATGGGATATTGCCGAAGCCAGTGCCAATCATCTGTGGGTTGGCACTGGTTATGGTTTGCAGCTACTTGAAAAATCATCAAGTACATGGTCTCATTTTATTCCTGCAGCAGATAACCTTAATTCAAAATTTAACACGGTTCGCCAGATTAGTGTTGATGAGAACCACACCCTGTTCTTAGGTACCCGTGATGGGGTGTTATTATTTGACACTAAAAATCACATATTTACTCCTTTAAAGGTGGCTGACAACCTCAGTGTAGGTCTCGTGTATTCAATGATTAAAACAGATTTTAACGAGTATTGGCTGAGCAGTGACAGGGGCGTATTTTCATTTTCGACGGATGACTTGACCTTAAAAAAAGTGAATTTAGGATTTGATGATAGTTGCAGTCAAACATTGTTTCAAGACCGCCAGAGTACTATTTGGTTGAGCTGTGAGGGAGTAGGGGTGTATAAAATAAGCAAAATAAACACCTTTAACGTTTATGAAACCCCCAAAATACATGGAGCTGCGGCTCTTCTATTGGCAGATGATGACAGTGTTTTAGTGTCCACTACCCAGCATGGTATTCAAAAATGGCGCCCTGCTACCGACGAATTGACAAGACTCGATATAAAGTCAGACAGTCACACCCAGCCTGGTTCCTTGTATATGATCCAAACTTCTGAAGGAAACATTTGGTATGGCGATCAAAGTAGTGTATTTAAATTAGACACAGCAGGTTTCAGAGAGCAGGTATATCCGAAGGCAGATGAGCCGGCTTTATTTACCGATATTAAGGATATCGAAAAAGATGAGCAGGACAATATTTGGCTGGCCACAGACAATGGTATATTTATTATCCAAAATTTGGATGGGAGATTTGAGCATTTTCCCATAGATACACAAAGCCCTCCCCCATCAAGCAAAATGATACCATTTGTATTGTATCTGGCACCAGATAAGCGAATGTGGATTGGCACGAATATGGGCTTAACAACCCATAAGATTACAGATACCAAAACGTTGCTGCCCTTCATCTCTGCAACCGATAATGAAGGTGTTGAAGAAGATACTGTCATCCACTCCATCTTTCAAGACAGTCAAGAACGCCTATGGGTAGGAACCAGTCAAGGGTTGTATTTACTCAATGAAAATTTAACCGCTTATGAACCCTATAATCGCTATTTTTCTGGCGACGACAACCGACAGATTCACTTTATTCATGAAGATACAAGGGGCTTTTTATGGTTAGTTACTCCGGTTAGCATCAGTAAATTTAATCCCAATAATGGCGACCTGCAGCATTTTAACAAACGGGATGGACTGCCAAACGCTCGGTATTTTTTATTTCCGACCGCCAGTATTAAAGATGACACTATATATTTACCTACTAGAAAGGGAATTTATTATTTTACCCCTCAGCACATTTCAGAACCTGCCTTAACCGAAGACATTCACCTCACAAATTTTGAAGTATTGGGCTCTGAGCGAGATGACAATATAGCTACTGCACAAAATGCTGGTATCAGGCTTACACATCAGCAAAACAACCTGAAATTTGACTTTGCAACAATGGACTTAATGCACGCACACAAAATTCAGTATAGCTATAAATTGGATGGGTTTGATCAATACTGGATAGAAAATGGCAATAATAATAGCGCGACCTACACCAATTTAGCGGGTGGCGATTATACCTTTCAAGTACGAGCAGCCGCTAAAAAAGACCTTTGGTATGAGAACGAATTAGCCATCAACATTTATATCGCAACCGCCTGGTGGCAGCAGTGGTGGATGTATCTTGTTTATCTGTGCTCAGTACTGCTGGGGATTAATTATTATCTTCAGCGACACAAACGTTCAGTGATTAAGGTCGAAAGACAAATCGCTGAAAAAACTGCGTCCATCGCATTGGAGTCGAGTAAGTTAGCTGAGGCGAATAAAATAAAGACTCAGTTTTTAGCTAAAATGAGTCACGAGATACGTACCCCACTGACCACAGTAATCGGTCAGGCTGAAGCCATTATCTGCCGGGAAGTCGCGCCTGAAGTAATTTATAAAGAAGTGGCCATTATTCATGACAGTAGCCTGTATCTATTGGCCTTACTTGACGACATACTGGATTTGACTCAAATCGAAGAAAATAGGTTTGAACTGGAGTTGGTGCCACAAGACTTGCATGAGTTGCTTAGAAATATTAATACGATGTTTGATTTGCAAGCCAAAGTCAAAGGGTTGTCTTTTACCCTAGATGATGACTTGTCTGTACCTTTTATCGTCAATGTGGATGGCCTACGCCTAAAGCAAATATTGATTAATCTGTGTTCTAATGCCCTTAAGTTCACTTTCAAAGGCCATGTCTCTCTTCATGTTTGTACTTTAAAAAATAAGTTGATTTTTACCCTGGAAGACAGTGGTATTGGTATCAGCGAGAGTCAACAACAGCAGATATTCACTAGCTTTACGCAAGGGGATAACAATATTAAGCGGCGATTCGGTGGCTCCGGTTTGGGGTTGTATATTTCTCATCAGTTGGCGTTATTGATGGGAGGGAAAATAACGGTAAAAAGTAAATTGGGTCAGGGCAGTGTCTTTACCTTTATATTGCCTTTTAGTGATATTTCTGCTGAGGCTGAGCCTGTTCAGAAACAACCTAATAATGATGTTTTATCCTCTGAACAGGTGTTCAGGGGCAACGTCCTATTGGCAGAGGATCACCCTGAAAACCGTCGTATCATCAACAGATTACTCACCAAGTTAGGGCTGAGTGTTTTTACCGCTAATGATGGCTTTGAGGCGCTTGAATCCTATAAGAAGCATTTGCCAGACCTTGTCTTACTGGATATTCAAATGCCCAATTTGGATGGGATCCAGACCTATCAATCATTGCGTGCTCAGGGTTGTACTTGTCCTATTATTGCCCTCACCGCCAATGCCATGGCTAATGAAGTCGAACACTATAAGCGCTTAGGGTTTGATGGCTACCTTCAAAAACCTCTGGACAGACAGCACTTGATCGCCACTTTGACAAAATACTTCGCTGGCGATGACGACGAGGTAGAGCTGCAGGTCGATAAGGCTCTGGGTAAGGTGGATATGTCAGATCTAGTTGTTGAGTTTAAAAACAGTCTAGTCACAGAGCGCCAGCAATTTATTTTACACGGCGAGAATAACGATCTGGGGCAGCTCGCCAAACAAGCACATAGCCTGTGCGGTGCGGCCCAATTGTTTGGTTTTAAAACAGTAGGCCAAAAAGCAGCCAAACTTGAAACCAGTATTAAAACCAAGAGCCATGATTTAACACAGATAAAAATCATGCTTAAAAGTTTAATCGATGAAATTGAAAAAGAACTTGCAGACTAGGCTCAGTTCAAATTGATGGCGCAGAGACTGAGGCATCTTTCACAAATAATAAAAAAACCATAAAGATAGTTGAAAATGGGGATCATGCAAAGCATTTGGTGATTAAATTTATCAACTAAACAATACACGGTTGTTTGTATTTTCATTTTCCGTGATTATTAAAGTCAACTTATTTATTAGGTGGGTAGAAGCCTTACACACCTAGATTGAGAAGAAGAATATTTCTTTTTATTGGGTGAGACTATCAAGGCGTGTTTTAGTAGAATAATGGCTCTGGCCATACTGGGTAGTCGTCGTTGGTCTATGTGTTGTTTGAATGGCTGCAGCATATGTTTACTGCCCAAAGTCTTGTTCAAACTCTGTGGTGAGTCATTGCTCAGTATTGATACCTAGTTGCTCTAGAATAGTACTGTGATGTTGCGCTATATGGCCTGTTTTATTCTCTTGAATACATCAGCCAGTACAATCCACTCTTTCATATCAATCATCAATCATCAATCAATCAATCAATCAATCTCTAAGCGATACCTTTGGGCATGTTTTGACTGTGATTGCCTAAAGAACTCATGATTATTCTGTGTGCTCAACGTTGATAAGAAAGTCAATGCGGTTTTAGATACTTGTGGATTGATGTTTCATACGTAGTATTCATTTTACCGTGAATATCAATATATGTGTGGTGATACAGCAAGTGGTATTTTAATGGGACTTACCTTAAGTAAGATTATCAGCAGGCTTTTAATTGGCTGCATCAAGCAGCAACCGCAAAGTCCGCAGAGTCTGCTTATTTGCTGGCACAATTTTATGCACAGGGCATTGGCATGGATCGCGACCCAAAGCAGGCCTTGTATTTTTATGAAATGGCCGCCGCAAGGAGATATCAAAGGCCTATTTGACCACCGCAGCGTTATATTGGCAGCAATTTACGCAAGCCGAGCAACCGCAAAGTGAATGGCTGGCGAAGAGTTATCTTTGGGCAAAAGCCGCCTTTATCGCGTTGAGTGATAAGAACAACAAAAAGCTAGCACAGCAGTTGTTATTAAAAATTAAAACAGAAATGCCCCCTGTCTGGCAAGATGAACTTGATGAAAAGGTAAAACAACATCTGGCAAAGCCTTAGAGTGAAATATCGCAGACTTTAAGTTGACCACGACCCTTTTAATTTTCCTATATGAGACATTATCAGTTCTTAATGTTGTGATTGTTATAACCACAAATACCCATCAAAAATAATCAAGTGTGGTTTATTGATAAGTAAATCAATATGGAGCCTGCACAGAAGCAGGCTTTTATTTTATGCAAAAAAAAGCGAACATTTAAGTTCGCTTTTTTAAAAATAAATAAAATATTATTTATCTATTTTATTATATGAACGTTGAGCTTCACCCGTATACAACTGGCGAGGACGACCAATTTTTTGTCCTGGTTGGCTTAACATTTCATGCCAATGTGATGCCCATCCAACTGTACGTGCCAAGGCAAAAATACAGGTAAACATATTGGTTGGAATACCAATCGCTTTTAAGACAATACCCGAGTAGAAATCTACATTCGGGAACAGTTTTTTCTCTGCGAAGTAGGGGTCACTCAAAGCAATACGTTCAAGCTCCATTGCTACATTCAGTAATGGATCATCGATATTAAGCTCAGCGAGTACTTCATGGCAACTTTCACGCATCACAGTGGCACGTGGATCGAAGTTTTTATAAACTCGGTGACCAAAGCCCATTAAGCGGAATGGGTCAGCCTTATCTTTAGCCCTAGCAATAAACTCAGGAATACGATCAACTGTGCCTATTTCTTCAAGCATGTTTAAACAAGCTTCGTTGGCACCACCGTGAGCGGGTCCCCATAAAGAGGCAACACCCGCAGCAATACAAGCATAAGGGTTAGCACCTGAAGAGCCAGCCAAACGCACCGTAGAGGTTGATGCATTTTGTTCGTGGTCAGCATGCAATATAAATATTCTATCAACTGCCTTAGCCACTGCAGGGCTAATTTTGTAGTCTTCAGCAGGTACAGAGAACATCATATTTAAGAAGTTTTCTGCATAGCTCAATGAGTTTTTAGGATGAACAAATGGCTGGCCAATGTTGTATTTGTAACACATGGCTACCAAAGTAGGCATTTTAGCGACTAAACGATACGCGCTACGTAATCTTTGCTCAGGATCGTTAATGTCCAAATCATCATGGTAAAAAGATGCCATAGCACCCACAGTGCCACATAACATGGCCATAGGATGGGCGTCCCTTCTAAATCCTCTAAAAAAGTTATGTAATTGGTCATGAACTAAAGTGTGGCGGGTCATGATGTCTTTAAATTCTTTGTATTCTTCAGAAGTAGGGGTTTTATCATGCAAGAGCATGTAAACCACTTCAATATAATCTGAATCTCGGGCTAATTCTTCAATGGAATAACCTCTGTGTAACAGAATACCTTTGGCACCATCAATGTAAGTAATCGATGATTCACATGAGCCAGTTGCCATAAATCCGGGGTCATAGGTGAAATACCCATTAGCACCTAGAGACCGTATGTCTATTACATCGTAGCCTGCAGTGCCTGACAAAATCGGAAGTTCGATTTCTTTGTCACCCGCTTTTAAAATGGCTTTGTTATCTGCCATACACTGTTCTCCTCAGAATCGTTTTGTGTTCGATAAACAGCCTATTTGCTGTTTACTGGGGGGGAAATTGCGGCTATTGGAACTTAAATTGACTTATGATGTCAATTTTAATGCATTTCCGCTCAATAAATATCAATTATTGTATACGCTAATCTTCACCTTTTTGGCTCCTCCAATGCAAATAAAATTTTGGAATAGCTTGGTTATGTTTCGTATAGCTATACATCAACCTGCAATTATCGAAGATAACCACACTTAATACTTATAACTCTAAATAAGGAACAATAATTGTATTTATTTGAATGGCTGGATATACTTCGCGGGCACATTACATATGATATAGGAAAGATTATTCATACTTAACTTTTCTTTAACAAAGTAGTAACAACTTAGGGAAAAGAAATTGAATTTCAGCAAAATTTGACATGTGAAATGTTATAAGCCGAAATGTTTTAATTGCCTACGGGTATATAAGAGTGATAAACGTGAAAAAACAAAGACCAGTTAACCTACAACTCAATACTATTAGTTTTCCTCCTGCAGCTATTACCTCCATTCTTCATCGTATTACAGGCGTTGCATTGTTTTTTGCAATGATGTTTGTGATCTGGGCTTGGGCTATGTCTGTATCATCACCTGAGGGTTATGCTCTCGTTCAAGAACAAATGGCTGGTCCTCTAGGTAAGTTTGTTGCCATAGGCACCATTTCTGCCTTGACGTACCATGTGTTAGGCGGTGTGCGTCACATGATAATGGATATGGGTTATTGGGAAGAACTACAATCCGGTGATATAAGCGCTAAAGCGATTATAGCCGCATGGATCATCTTAACAATCTTAGTAGGAGTTGTATTATGGTAACGGGTCAAGCAAGTTTAAAACGTAACGGTGTACAAGATTACGTCACTACTCGTGCTACCGCTTTGATTATGACTGCATTTTCTTTGTTTATGGGGTGGTATTTTATCGCTACTCCAGACATCACTTATGCAGTATGGAACGAATTGTTCTCTGGTCTAGCGATGAAAGTCTTCACGTTTATTACATTGGTTTCGATTATGTTTCACATCCGCATTGGTATGTGGCAGGTCTTAACCGATTATGTTAAAGCACCAGGTTTGCGTGCGTTTATTCAATTTATTATCAACCTGACAGCCTCTATTTATGTGGTAGTTGGTTTATTCGTTTTGTGGGGTGTGTAAATGAGTCTTCCTGTTCATGAATTTGATGCAGTTGTCATCGGTGCTGGTGGCGCGGGTATGCGCGCAGCTCTACAAATTACCGAATCGGGCAAGTCGTGTGCCCTTTTATCGAAAGTTTTTCCTACACGTTCACATACAGTATCGGCTCAGGGTGGAATAACGGTTGCTCTGGGTAATGCCCATGAAGATAACTGGGAATGGCATATGTACGATACGGTCAAGGGCTCTGATTATATCGGTGACCAAGATGCAATCGAGTACATGTGTAAAACAGGTCCAGAAGCCATTATTGAAATGGAAAATATGGGACTGCCTTTTTCTCGCTTTGAAAATGGTAAAATTTATCAACGTCCTTTTGGTGGCCAATCTCAAAACTTCGGTGGTGAGCAAGGCGCTCGTACTGCGGCCGCAGCAGACAGAACAGGTCACGCATTGTTACATTTGCTTTACCAACAAAATGTTAAAAACAAGACCAAAATTTTCAGCGAGTGGTATGCGCTTGACTTAGTCAAAAACCAAGACGGTGATGTGGTTGGATGTACTGCCATTGATATCGAATCTGGTGAAGTGGTTTATTTCAAGTCTAAAGCGGTAGTACTGGCAACAGGTGGTGCAGGGCGTATTTATGCTTCGACCACTAATGCACATATTAATACTGGTGACGGTTTAGGTATGGCACTTCGTGCGGGCGTGCCTATGCAAGATATGGAAATGTGGCAGTTTCACCCAACAGGTATTGCAGGAGCAGGTACCTTGGTCACTGAAGGATGTCGTGGCGAAGGTGGATATCTTCTTAATAAAGACGGTGAACGTTTTATGGAGCGTTACGCACCCAATGCTAAAGATTTAGCTGGCCGTGACGTAGTGGCTCGCTCAATGATGACAGAAATTCGTGAAGGTCGCGGCTTTGATGGTCCACAAGGTCCACATTGTAAGTTGAAGCTCGATCACTTGGGCAAAGATGTACTTGAGTCTCGTTTGCCTGGTATCTTAGAATTATCTCGTACTTTCGCTCATGTCGATCCAATTAAAGAGCCCATCCCGGTGATCCCAACCTGTCACTACATGATGGGTGGTATACCCACCAATGTAGATGGGCAAGCACTCGGTATGGATGCAAACGGTGTAACCTCACCTATTAAAGGCTTATTTGCTTGTGGCGAAATTGCTTGCGTATCTGTTCACGGTGCCAACAGACTTGGTGGCAATTCATTATTAGATTTAGTGGTATTTGGTCGTGCAACCGGATTGCATCTTGGTAAAGCAATTGACGGCATCGATGCCCGTGAAGCGTCAAATGATGATGTTGATGCGGCAATGGTGCGCTTTAACCGTTGGGAAAACTCAGAGGTAGGTAAAGGCGAAGATCCTGTTCAAATCAAGAAAGATTTGCAGCAATGCATGCAATTAAACTTCTCAGTATTTCGCGAAGGTGATTCAATGGCATCAGGCTTGAAAGAGCTTGGCGATATCCGTGAAAGATTAGACAATGCACGCTTAGATGACAAGAGTAGCGATTTCAACACTATGCGTATCGAGTGCCTTGAATTAGATAACTTGATGGAAACGGCTTACACCACAGCTGTCGCCTCTAATTTTAGAACGGAAAGTCGTGGAGCTCATAGTCGTTTTGATTTCCCCGATAGAGATGACAAAAATTGGTTGTGTCATTCTGTTTACTTACCTGAAACAAAATCAATGATGAAACGTGAAGTGAATATGTCACCAACATTGCGTGAAGCCTTCCCACCAAAAGCAAGAACGTACTAGGAGCAACAACCATGCAATTAAATCTTTCCGTTTACCGTTATAACCCCGATGTTGATAACGCTCCTCGTATGCAAGACTATCAGTTGGAGGTCGCAGAAGGCCAAGACATGATGGTTTTAGACGCATTGATAGCATTAAAAGAAAAAGATCCTACATTATCATTTCGTCGCTCATGCCGTGAAGGAGTATGTGGCTCTGACGGTGTTAATATGAACGGTAAAAATGGTTTAGCGTGTATTACGCCGATTTCAGCACTTAAAGGGTCTAAAATAGTGGTGCGTCCATTACCAGGATTACCAGTGGTGCGTGATTTAGTAACCGATATGACGCAATTTTACACTCAGTATGAAAAAATTAAGCCGTTTCTTATTAACGATGATAAGCAACCTCCAGCTCGTGAATTTTTGCAGTCGCCTGAAGAAAGAGAGAAGCTAGACGGTTTGTACGAATGTATTTTATGTGCATGTTGTTCAAGCTCTTGCCCATCTTTCTGGTGGAACCCAGACAAGTTTATCGGTCCTGCAGGTTTGTTGCATGCTTATCGCTTTTTAGCCGATAGCCGGGACACAGCTACAGATGAGCGTTTAAATGGTTTAGACGATGCATTTAGTGTCTTCAGATGCCATGGCATCATGAACTGTGTCAGTGTTTGTCCTAAAGGGTTAAACCCTACTAAAGCGATTGGTCATATTAAATCTATGCTGCTCAAACGAGCAGTTTAGGTTTTACTTAGAAAAAAACCGTGTGCTGATGTACACATAATTGCAAGTCTGATTAAAACCAAGGGACGCTAATGCAACAAAGCGTGATGAAAGCATGGTGGGATTCTTCTCACATGGCTGGTGGCAACGCTGCTTATATAGAACAAATGTATGAAGCCTTTTTAGATGATCCTCAAAGTGTATCTGATGAATGGCGAGGCATTTTTGAAACCTTACCCAAGATTGATGGGGTAGAAGTTGAGACCAAACATAGTCTTGTTCGTGATCAATTTCGTACTTTAGCCGCGCTTGGCCCTGCTTCTCGTGCAGGCGCTGGTTCGTCTCAGTCAAATACAAGTGGCGGTGATGAAAAGCAGGTTAAAGTTTTGCAGTTGATAAATGCCTTTCGATTCAGAGGCCATCAACATGCTAACCTTGACCCTCTTGGGCTGTGGAAACAGACAAGAGTGAGAGACTTGGAACTGTCTCACCATAACCTTTCCGAAAAAGATTTTGATACCACATATAACGTAGGCTCTTATTCTGTAGGTAAAGAATCGATGCCTTTAGGCCAGTTATTTGACTCCCTGAACCACACTTATTGTGGATCTGTCGGTACTGAATACATGCACATTACCGATACGGATCAAAAACGCTGGTTACAACACCGTATCGAGTCTGTCCAAGCTAAGCCTGAAATTTCTCGAGACGAAAAAATTAGTCTCCTTAAGGGGTTAGTGGCCGCAGATGGTATGGAAAAATACCTAGGTGCCAAATTCCCCGGTGCGAAACGCTTTTCTCTTGAAGGTGGTGATGCATTAGTGCCTATGCTGAAAAGTTTGATCAGTCATGCAGGCAGTAATGGGGCTAAAGAAGTGGTTATCGGTATGGCGCACAGAGGTAGAATTAATACCTTAGTGAATGTGTTGGGAAAAAACCCATCTGTGCTGTTTGATGAATTCTCTGGTAAACATGATGACTCTTTAGGTGCCGGTGATGTTAAGTATCATGCTGGTTATTCTTCTGATTTTGCTACACCAGGTGGCAATTTGCATTTAGCGTTGGCATTTAACCCATCTCACCTTGAAATTGTAAACCCTGTGGTTATTGGCTCTGTTCGTGCGCGTTTAGACAGACGAGGCTGTACCGACGGCTCGTTAGTGTTGCCAATTACCATTCATGGCGATGCCGCTATCGCGGGTCAAGGTGTGGTACAAGAAACTTTTAACATGTCGCAAACACGTGGTTTCCAAGTGGGCGGTACCGTTCGTATTGTTATCAATAATCAGGTGGGTTTTACCACGTCTAAAATTGAAGACACACGTTCAACCCAATATTGTACTGATATTGCTAAAATGGTTCAGGCGCCAATCTTTCATGTGAATGCAGATGACCCTGAAGCGGTATTGTTTGTGACTAAACTGGCGCTAGATTATCGCAATCAATTTAAACGTGACGTTGTCATTGATTTAGTTTGTTATAGACGTCACGGCCACAACGAAGCAGATGAGCCGAATGCGACTCAGCCTTTGATGTACCAAAAAATCAAGATACACCCTGTTCCTCGTAAAATTTACGCTGACCAACTGATTGCTCAAGGCGTTATAGCAGCGCACGAAGTTGAAAAACTGGTCAGTGATTACCGCGCAGCACTCGATCATGGTGCCTGTGTGGTCGAAGAATGGCGTCCGATGACTGAGCATTCAGTAGATTGGTCTCCGTATCTTGGACATGATTGGGACGTGAAATATGACAGCGCCATCAGTGTCGAAAAAATAAAAGAATTAGGCCAGAAACTTTGTACTTTTCCTGCCGAACATAAGCTGCAATCACGTGTTGCAAAGCTGTATAAAGACCGAGTGGCTATGGTTAATGGCGAGAAACCACTCGATTGGGGAATGGCAGAAAACTTAGGTTACGCGCACATTGTAGACGGTGGCAACCATATCCGTATGACGGGCCAAGACTCAGGCCGTGGTACTTTCTTCCATCGTCATGCAGTATTGCACAGCCAAACTGACGGCGCTGATTACATGCCGTTAGCTAATTTACATGCCGAACAAGGCAAAATGGAAATATATGATTCTGTTTTGTCTGAAGCGGCAGTGTTAGCTTTTGAGTTTGGTTACGCAACAGCAGAGCCCGGTACTTTGACTATTTGGGAAGCTCAATTTGGTGACTTTGCCAACGGTGCACAAGTTGTGATTGACCAGTTTTTAAGTTCTGGCGAGGCAAAGTGGGGACGTTTGTGCGGATTAACTATGTTGTTACCTCATGGTTATGAAGGACAAGGACCTGAGCATAGCTCTGCTAGATTAGAACGTTTTTTACAGATGTGTGCAGATCACAACTGGCAGGTGTGTGTTCCTTCAACGCCAGCTCAAGTATTTAATATGTTACGTCGTCAGGCACTTCGTCCGATGCGTAAACCGCTGATTGTTATGTCACCTAAGTCTTTATTACGTCATCCTTTGGCTGTATCAAGTATCGAAGAATTAGCTGAGGGTGTGTTCCATAATGTTATCGATGAAATAGATCACCTTAGCCCAAGTGCAGTTAAGCGTGTGGTGATGTGTTCAGGTAAGGTTTATTACGACTTGTTAGAGCAGCGCCGTAATAATGAACAAATTGATGTGGCCATTATTCGTATCGAACAACTTTATCCTTTTCCGCACGAGGAGATTGGTCAAGTAGTGAGTAAATTTAGCCACGTGAAAGATTGGGTTTGGTGTCAAGAAGAGCCTCAAAACCAAGGTGCTTGGTATTGTAGTCAACATCATTTCTGGTCTTCTTTGCCACAAGCCGCCACACTAACGTATGCCGGTCGAAAAGCGTCAGCATCACCTGCGGTAGGCTATATTTCAGTTCACAACCAACAACAAAAAGATTTGGTTGATGATGCATTAACAATAAATAAGGAACCAGTATGACAATAGAAATAAAAGTACCGGTATTGCCTGAATCAGTGGCCGATGCATCAATTGCTACCTGGCACGTAAAGGTAGGTGACAAAGTGAGTCGCGATCAAAATCTTGTAGATATTGAAACAGATAAAGTAGTGTTAGAAATCGTTGCACCTGCAGACGGCGTTGTCAGTAAGATTTTACACGCTGAAGGCGACACGGTGTTAGGTGAACAAACTATTGCGAATTTTGAGGAAGGTGCGAGCGCCGCCGCTGCTCCTGCTCAAGTTAATGAACAATCAAATAAACCATCCGGTAATAAAGGTGAGTCAGTGGAAATCAAGGTACCTGTTCTGCCAGAATCTGTGGCAGATGCAACAATTGCAACTTGGCATGTAAAGCCAGGCGAAGCTATTTCTCGTGATCAAAACTTAGTTGATATCGAGACCGATAAAGTCGTGTTAGAAGTGGTTGCACCTGCTGATGGCTCATTAAGTGAAATTTTAGCGCCTGAAGGCGAAACAGTCTCTGGTGAGCAAGTGATTGCCCATTTTGTTGCCGGTGCCGTTGCGGCACCCGTCGCTGCAGCTGTGGAAACTTCATCTGACGAAAATGATGCACTGAGTCCTTCTGTTCGCAGATTACTCGCTGAAAAAGGCTTGGATGCTGCTAATATAAAAGGCACAGGCAAAGGCGGTCGCATCACCAAAGAAGACGTTGAAAAGTCTTTGCAGGCACCTGCAGCTAATTCTGCAACTAAGTCTGTTGCAACGTTAGAAGCAGCGCCAGTTGTTGCCTTAGATAATCGCACCGATAAACGTGTTCCGATGACGCGTTTGCGTAAAACCATCGCAACGCGTTTGTTAGAAGCAAAAAATAGCACGGCTATGTTGACGACGTTTAACGAAGTAAATATGAAGCCCATTATGGACTTGCGTAAGCAATACCAAGAAAGTTTTGAAAAACGTCACGGTATTCGCCTTGGTTTTATGTCTTTCTACGTCAAAGCGGTGACTGAAGCACTTAAACGTTTCCCAGAAGTCAATGCTTCTATTGACGGTGATGATATTTGTTACCACAACTATTTTGATATATCTATTGCGGTATCGACGCCTCGTGGACTGGTAACACCGGTGCTTAAAGATACAGATGCACTGGGTATGGCAGGTATCGAAAGTGGTATCAGGGCACTGGCGCTTAAAGGGCGTGATGGTAAATTAACCTTGGCTGAAATGCAGGGTGGCAATTTCACTATTACCAACGGAGGCGTGTTCGGTTCGTTGTTGTCGACACCTATTTTAAACCTGCCACAAAGTGCTATTTTGGGTATGCATAAAATCCAAGACAGGCCTATGGCTGTGAATGGTAAAGTAGAAATTTTACCCATGATGTATTTAGCATTGTCTTACGATCATCGCATTATTGATGGCAAAGAGTCTGTTGGCTTTTTGGTGACCATCAAAGAAATGTTAGAAGATCCTACACGTCTGCTTCTCGATGTATAAAAAGTAGTAGATGTGTCACTAATCGGGGCAGGTGAGGTATTACCTCATCTGTGTCTTCGTCGTTATTGTGTTAAAAAGCGACAAAAAAAATAAAGCGGCTTACTGGCGGCTTTTTTCTTACATTAAACGGGTAGAAAAACCATGAATTTGCATGAATATCAAGGCAAGCAATTATTTAAAGAGTACGGCTTGCCAGTCTCTGACGGGATAGCAGCTTCGACTCCAGAAGAAGCTGTAGCGGCGGCTGATAAAATTGGCGGCAGTGAGTGGGTAGTCAAATGCCAAGTTCACGCAGGTGGCCGAGGTAAGGCTGGTGGCGTAAAACTGGTTAAAACTAAAGAAGAAATCAAAGCGTTTGCTGAGAAGTGGTTAGGCAAAAACTTAGTGACTTTCCAGACTGACGAACATGGCCAGCCAGTTACCAAAATTTTGGTTGAGACATGTACTGACATCGCCGATGAGTTGTATTTAGGTGCAGTCGTTGACCGTACTTCTCGTCGTATCGTTTTTATGGCGTCTACTGAAGGCGGTGTTGAAATTGAAACCGTGGCTCACGAAACACCTGAAAAGATCTTAAAAGCTGAGATTGACCCTATTGTGGGTGCGCAACCTTACCAAGCACGTGAAATGGCGTTTAAATTGGGCCTTAAAGGCGTACAAATTAAACAGTTCACTAAGATATTTCTTGGTTTAGCAAAAATGTTTGTTGACTTAGATATCGCTCTTATCGAAATCAACCCTCTGGTCATAAAATCTGACGGTGATATTCACTGCCTAGATGCTAAATTAGCTATCGATGGCAATGCCACATATCGTCAACCCAAAGTAGCTGCAATGCACGATCCATCACAAGATGATGCTCGCGAAGCAGAAGCCGCTAAATGGGAACTTAACTACGTTGCATTAGACGGAAACGTTGGCTGTATGGTAAACGGTGCCGGTCTTGCTATGGGCACCATGGACATCGTTAACTTACATGGTGGCAAGCCAGCTAACTTCCTTGATGTGGGCGGCGGTGCAACCAAAGAACGTGTTGCTGAAGCATTCAAAATCATTCTTTCTGACAGTAATGTGAGTGCCGTGTTAGTGAATATATTTGGTGGTATTGTACGTTGTGACATGATTGCTGAAGGTATTATTGGCGCAGTTAAAGAAGTAGGTGTGAATGTGCCTGTTGTTGTACGTTTAGAAGGGACTAACGCTGAACTAGGCCGTGAAGTGCTAGCTGCTTCAGACCTTGATATCATTGCTGCAAGCAGTTTAACTGATGCTGCTAAACTAGTTGTTAAAGCCGCGGAGGGCAAATAATGTCTATATTAATTAATAAAGACACCAAAGTCATCTGTCAGGGCTTTACTGGTGGTCAAGGTACTTTTCACTCAGAGCAAGCTATTGCTTATGGCACAAAGATGGTGGGTGGCGTAACACCTGGCAAAGGTGGCACTACGCATCTTGACTTACCTGTATTTAACACAGTACGTGAAGCCGTTGAAAAAACGGGTGCTACGGCGTCTGTTATTTATGTACCCGCGGCGTTTTGCAAAGATTCAATTGTTGAAGCGGCTGATTCTGGTATCGAGTTGATCATTTGTATCACTGAAGGTATCCCCACTATCGACATGTTGTTTGTGAAAGAATATTTGAACGTAAAAGGCGTTCGAATGATTGGTCCAAACTGCCCAGGTGTGATCACGCCTGGTGAATGTAAGATTGGTATCATGCCTGGTCATATTCATAAGCCTGGTAAAGTCGGTATTGTTTCTCGCTCTGGTACGTTGACGTACGAAGCGGTTAAACAAACAACTGACGAAGGTTTTGGCCAATCGACTTGTGTTGGTATTGGTGGCGACCCTATCCCTGGTTCAAATTTCATCGATATTTTGAAATTGTTCCAAGCAGATCCTAAAACTGAAGCTATCGTGATGATTGGTGAAATCGGTGGCTCTGCTGAAGAAGAAGCAGCTGAATATATCAAAGCTCATGTGACTAAACCTGTTGTTTCATACATCGCTGGTGTAACTGCACCTGAAGGTAAACGTATGGGCCATGCAGGCGCCATTATCGCAGGCGGTAAAGGCACAGCTGAAGAGAAATTCAAAGCGCTAGAAGCGGCAGGTGTTAAAACTGTACGTTCTTTGGCTGACATTGGTAAAGGTTTACGTGACATTACCGGTTGGTAGTGTAGACAGTTAATGTATACCTCAAAAAGCCCGCTACTACGCGGGCTTTTTTTTATTGCTTCAAATGTGCTTTCTGACCACGCAGAGGTAAACACAGTATCAACTTTCATTTTGTAATTGACCCAATGGGTATGCATAATGAAACATCCAGGATCTGCAATAATCGTGAGTAAGAAAGTGGAGCAAGGTAATAGCGTTTGCTTAAAAAAGCCTATTTTGATCTCAAGCTATCTATGCTGAGAAGACATTAGCAGCTTTTTTAGTTCACTAAAGCTGGCGACTTTGCCTTCCACTACTATCTCGTCATCTATGAGCAGTGCCGGTGTATGCATTATGCCCGCTGTTAAGATATCAATAGTCTCTGTGATCCGTTCCAACTCATAATCGATATCTAAGGCCGTGGCAGCTTGGCTAAGATGATCTTCAAGCATCTCACATTTATTGCAAAGACGACCGTACAATGTGCATTTCATATATTGGTTACTCTTAACTATGGTACGTCAACAATATGCTCTTAAACCTTTATTTTTATTGACCTTGATCAACTTGTCTACTAGTCATTGGCACTTTTATACATCACAAAATACAGTCTCGACAAGCCCATTGAAGGCGATGTTTTAGCATCGAACTGATTAGGCTCAACAGGCGTAAGTGCCAACTTGTTGCAACACATATTCAACTTATGCCTAAACAGCATTGACATTTTTGGGAAGTGGACAATCGAGTGTTAACCCTGTATGGGTGGCAAATATTGACTCGCTAGTGTGTGTTTGTTTGATGTTATTGATTGTAATATCCCATTTAGCTAACTCATTTTTGACCAGAGCAGAGTGGTTTTTGCTGATGTCACGCAATGCATTTCCGACGGAATCTCTCACATACGCACTTTCATCGTTTTGAAGTGCGCTCAACAATTGGATGGCAAGCGCTGGATGTTTAACGAAGTAGGGGCGCTCTGTCCACACCCTCAAGCCTTCTGTCACTGCCCGGCGTACATTGGGATCCGCATCTGCTAACCATTCCCTGATAACAGACAGGGCATTTTTATAGCCGATGTCTGCACAATATCGGTTAAAGGCTTTCGCCATTATCTCTGTTACATGCCAATCAGTATCTTGACTGACTTGTAACTTCAAAAACGCGAGGCTTTCGTTTGATTTGGCTGCCAACCGGCCAAGAATACAAACTGCCAATGATCGTGCCTGATATAATTCTGAAACATACAGTCGTTTGGCAAGGAGTAAACACTGTTTTGCAGACTGTTGATAAAACACTTCATCCGCAGTGTTTTCAATATCCAAACAACCATGTTGAGGTTTTTTAACATGTTGTATAAATCTCTTCATAACCTCTATTTCATTTGTTCCCGCTGTTTTTATACATGCCTGAATGACTGCGCCTTGATGGCTAATATGCAAATTATCGATAGGTGCATAAGTGCGGTTTGCTTTATCCATCGTTTAAATCCTTTTGTTGAACAAACACAAAACAATGTAACTATTGATAAAATATAGCTATTTAATAACAATAAGCAAAGAGACAGTGCAAATGGGTTTTCTATTTGTACTGACCTTTAAATTTTAAAAGCTGAAATGATAGAAAGTCCTGATCATCATCAACTTAAGGCTATGTTGATGACTTTATTATCCTTATCCTTATCCTTATCCTTATCCTTCTGGGAGGCATTAAGCTACCGGCAGAGGCACCTAACTCACAAAGGAATAGGTTGTGGTTAACATTTATTTGTAACCCAGTGTGTGGCGAAAATAACAGACAGTAATCGCAGACAATACAACTGCCGGTGGTTGACAGTAACGGAATATTGTCAGGGCTGATCGATATGGAAATTATTTTAAAGATTTTATGTCAGGATTTGGGCAAGATACTTGCGCTTATTAATACCGAACGCAATATCGAAAAGAGCCTTAGGTCATAGTCTTACTATGCTCGCTAACAATCTTAATATCGCTGATATCTTTGAAAAAATTGCGGATATTCTGGATATACAGGGCGGCAATCGCTGAGTTTAATATTTTTAGGCGCTTTTTTAACTGGACTGCTCTTTGCCAGGGCTTTTAGCTAAAGAACTCTTGGTTAAAGAACTCTTGGTTAAAGAACTCTTGGTTAAGGGATTCTTAGCTAAGGGACTCTTGACTAAAGGGAATTTGAGATTGGCAAAATTAGTGAGCTTGTCTTTTAATCTTTGGGAATAAGTAATGAAATTAGTCAGCGCTCCCGCATCAACCCTTGTTGGGTCAACCAGTAAAGTGAGTAAATCACGATTGGCTGCATCAATGTAATGTTGCAGCTCTTTTGCATGGGTTTTAATGTCGATGGCTACATCGTTTTTGATGGCTGCATTAACTTCATCAAAAAATCCCAGCGTTTGACTGGATAATTCTCGCACCAAAATTAATACATCGCTTTTTAACTCTATATATTGAGCATTCATCACCCGTTTTGAATCAAACAGATCGGTTATTGAGTCGTGTATCTGAAATAAATAGTCAAATTGATTAATCAATTTAATTAAATGCCTAGAATCATTTTTTTCTCTGATCAGCGACACCGATTTTGCAAAGTAATTCATATATTCTTTTTTGATAAATTTAATGTAATCAATGCGTTTATCTGCAGCATCAAACACTCCATGGTAGTTTGTTTCAACACTTAAGGTGACTGTATTGTAGTTTTCTTGAAGGAAGAAAAATAAGTCTGCAGCGCCTTTATCAAGTTTATTTTTGACTTGCACGAAATTATCATTTTCGTCAAACACCGGTAATTCAAGTCGGGTGAAATCCATTTTCCCTTCACCAAGGATGAAATCAATAAAACGTGTGAATGGGTTAATGAAAAGAGTGAAAATTAAGCTAGTCGCAAGGTTAAATACCAAATGGATATTTGCCAATGCGATGGCCGGTTCCATTTCAATGGTGCTCAGGCGATGGCCAAACACAATCAACAGTGGCATGAATATAAGCACGCCACCAATGTTGAATAAAAAATGGCTTAAGGCGGCTTTTTTAGCGGCAATGTCCATGTTAAATACTGCAATAAATGCGGTGGCTGTTGTGCCAATATTGGCACCCATAATGATCGGTACTGCGTTTTCTAGACTCAATAAGCCCTGCATGGTAAAGACAATCGCCAGTCCGGTTGTCACTGAGCTGGATTGAACAATAGCCGTAAAAACACAGCCAAGTAAGATGGCATATATGGGGTTTTGTGGCTGACTCAATACTTTCATCAAAGCTTCATTTGTCTGCAAAGGCTCAAGTGATGAAGCAATCAAATTTAGGCTAAAAAATACAAAACCAAAGTAAAAAATAGTTTTGCCAAAAATAGCCATGCGTGAACGAATAATAGATAAAAAGAAGCCAATGATAATCAGGAATGGCGCAAAACTGGTTAATTTAAAGGCCACCAGTTGGGCTGTGATGGTAGTACCCACGTTACTACCAAAAATTATGCCCACGCTATGCTTAAATGACAATACACCTGCATTGACCAGACTAATCGTTATCACAGAGGTGGCTGAACTTGATTGGATAACTGCAGTGACCAAAGCACCAATCAATACACCGACTAATGGCAATTTGGTGGCATTGCTAAGAGATTTTCGAAAATGCTCACCAGAAACACGTTCAATTTCTCTAGAAAAATTCTCTAGTCCGAATATAAATAAAATGATGGCAGTCATGCCGGCTATGAATATGGACAGACTCTCCATAGGTTATTTCACTCCATTTCAGATGTTTTGTTGGTTACCAAATGTCATTGTGTGATTGTAATCTGCACATTTTTAATAAAACTGATGTATATCAAATAGCCATCTTTTAGCCGGTGTTAATGATGGTGTCCCGCACACTGGTAACACTGACTTTTCAGCATTTATCAATACTTCTCAGCACTTCTCAGTACTTCCAATATTTTCTCAGTATTTTTCACCATTGCCAAACGTAGCCATTTTGAAGTGCGACGCTAGTAACAATGAAACCCGATAACGTTGAAAAGGACTGACTGCTTTTTTATGCCCAAGCTTTACCGGACTGTCCTGTGCAACGGTTACATTGGCAACTTGGAGGAGGCGCTATATAGATTGGGGAAAACAGAATGCACTTCTTTGAATCGATTATTTGGGCTTAAATCTTGATGTAAGTCAAAACATGCTAATAAGATTTACTTATCTTATTAGCATTATTAGCATTGTGATTGGGCACGTCAATGTATGTCCATGGTATGCCCCAGTAAACGATAAACAGGATGAACAGTAAACATACACAAATTAAGTATTAAAAAGTTCTGGGTCTCAATGTCGATACCGAAAAAACGGCTCATAAGATATCCATTTGGGCGTCGGATACATCATGCTAAGAAAAAACACATCAATAATAAGTCAATGTTCAGTCAATCAAGTCAAGAGGGGATGATTATGTTTACGTATCTGAAAAGAGCGGCGCTCATGTTTTGTTGTGTCAGTACTGTACTGCTCACGTCATGTGCCACGCCCCGGGGCGATAACGAAGCGGGTGGCATGATTATCGGTGGCATTTTAGGGGGAGTGCTCGGCCATGAAATCGGCGGTGGCCATGGTAGAGCCGCGGCCACTATCATTGGCACTATGATAGGCACTAGCATTGGTGGCAATGTGGGGCGCAGTATGGATAAAACAGATCGCCTATATGTGGCGCGTTCATTAGAATCAGTGCGCACCGGCGTCAGCACAACTTGGCGTAATCCGGACTCTGGATATCAGTATAGTGTGGTACCCACCCGTACTTATAATGTGAATAGTGCACCGTGCCGAGAATATACCCTGGATGCCAGTATTGGGGGTAAAACCGAACAAATTTATGGTACAGCCTGTCGACAGCCAGATGGCAGCTGGAAGGTAAAAAATTAGAGGGTGGGTATGTATTACATAGTAGACTCAGAAAAGTCCTTTGAGCAGGCATGTACTTGCCTTGAGTCTGCGATGATTGATCATGGTTTAAGTCATGATTTTAGTGTGTTACATGTTCATGACCTAGGCAAAACCTTGCGGGCTAAAGGCATGACATTTACACCCCAGTGTAAGATTTTTGAAGTCTGTCATCCCCTCCACGCTGCCAACATATTAACTGGGGATATGCGTGTAAACATGCTGCTACCCTTTCGCATATCGGTATATACCGACCAAGGTAAAACCCATATTGGCCTTATCAAGCCAGCCCCCATGCTCGCTGCGTTATCTGATAGTCCTTCCTTGTTGCAGATTTTTGAACAAGCGCAGGCAAGTATCATTGAGATGATTGACGAGGCTAAATAATGAGAGCTAAGTGATCAAGACAAAGCGTCAAGGCTAAGTGATCAAGGCTAAGTGATCAAGGTTAAGAAAACGCACGATGATCTTCAAAGGTGACATATGTTTGTTATGCAACATGACGCGCTCCAATCTAGACGAGTTTTTTGATGAAAGCCCTGTCAGGCTTGGATGCCTCATTTTTATACTTAGAGACGCCCAGAATGCCGATGCACATTGGCAGTATGGCGATTATTGAAGGCACCATTAACTTTGAAGATTTTAAAGCTTACATTGAGCAACGTTTGCATCAGGTTGAAAGGTTGCAGCAAAAGGTGGTGTTTGTACCTTTGGGTCTGGATCGCCCTTATTGGGTGCAAGATCCTAATTTTGACTTGGATCGGCATCTGTTCTGCACGGCGCTACCAAAACCCGGAAGATGGCAAGATCTCAGGGACCTAGCTTCTCAGGAATTCTCCATACAATTGAGCCGCGAAAGACCTTTGTGGGAATTTATTTTTGTGGAAGGTCTGGACAATATCCCCCAGGTACCTAAAGGCTCGGTGGCGCTGCTAAGCAAAATACATCATGCAGGGTTTGATGGTAAGGCGGGGATAGAATTGATGACCATGTTATATAATTCATTCGCTGAGGTCAGCGAAGCGCCAGTATTTGCCGACACACCAATTGAAGCCACGCCAAGCGCATTTAAATTGCTAAGCAAAAGTATGCTGCAGCTTGTCTTAAGGCCAAGCAAACTCCCACGCTTGATATTGAGCAGTGCGCAATCCGCTTTTAAGGCGGGTTACCTCCATCAAATTAAGCAGATTAGGCTGCCAACCTTGCCTTTTACTGCGCCTGATACGTTCCTTAGCGATGCGGTGGCGGTGGAACGCAACTGGGACAGCACAATACTGGATTTAGTAAGGATAAAAGCGCTGCGCACTTTGGTAGATGGTGCCACCTTAAATGACGTGGTATTAGCTATTTGCGCCGGGGCGCTGCGGCGTTATTTTTTGGAAAAACAGCAGTTACCTGAACAGCCGCTGGTGGCGATGGTGCCTATATCAACACGCGATCCTGACAGTGATGACCCCATGGGTAACCACGTATCAGTGATGTTTATTCAGCTGGCCACTGATGTGGGCGACCCCCTTAAACGCTTGCAAAAAATTCAGCTTAATACCTTGGTTGGCAAACTCTATCAAGACATGGCTGCGGCGAATAGTTTGATGTCCTATGCCGAACTGGTACCCTTTGGTTTGGCCGCCATGGCTAGCCGTTTTTATTCGCAACTCTTGCTGGCTAAACGCATTCCTCCCCCTTTTAACGTTATCATCACTAATGTGCCTGGGCCGCAAAACCCTTTTTACTTAGCAGGTCATAAACTGTTGTTTAATATGGGCATGGGGCCTATCTACGACGGTGTGGGCTTAATCATTCCCGTGCTGAGTTACAACGGCACACTGACCATTAGCCCTACAAGCTGCGCCAAACTTATGCCGGATATTGCACTGTTTTGCCATTATATCAGGGAGTCAGTTGATGAACTGGAAAGGGCAGCGGCGAACAAAAGACAAGCCGATACCTTTTAAGCGCCTAGGCATACACAAAAATCAGTCCACAAAATACGGCTGTTGTTAGCCTGTATACAGCCAAAGAAATTCATCAATCCAAATTTTGACGCGGGTCAATATACTCATCCACTAAAACGTAAAAATCAAGTCGAGACAATTTAACTTAATTTAATTTAACTAGGCGTTGATAAAAATGACAACAAAACACATAAAGTTTAGTGATGATGCTTGGCAATCTTTGGCCAGCGGAGCCGATATTTTGGCCAATGCCGTGAAAGCCACATTAGGTCCCCGTGGGCGTAACGTGATCATTGAAAAAAGTTACGGTGCACCAGTGATGACAAAAGACGGCGTGTCTGTGGCCATGGAAATTGTACTGGAAGATAAGTTTGAAAATATGGGCGCACAAATGGTCAAAGAAGTGGCTTCTCATACCTCAGATGCAGCGGGTGATGGGACCACAACCGCCACTGTGCTGGCTCAAGCCATGTTGCAAGAGGGCTTGAAATCAGTCGTTGCAGGAATGAATCCAATGGATATTAAGCGGGGTATTAGTAAAACCGTTAAGGCTGCGGTAGAACAATTGCAAGCTTTGTCTGATGCTTGCAAAGACAACAGCACCATCGCTCAGGTCGGGACCATTTCGGCTAATGGCGATGAGGACATTGGGCGTATGATTGCTCAGGCCATGTCTGCGGTGGGCAAAGAAGGCGTTATTACAGTCGAAGAGGGATCTGGGCTGGACAATGCATTGGACGTGGTGAAAGGGATGCAGATTGATAGAGGGTTTTTATCACCCTATTTTATCAATGAAAAAGACAGCGCAACCGCTGAGCTTGAGCACCCCTATATTTTATTATGCGACAAGAAAATTTCCAATGTACACGACTTGTTGACGTTACTGGAAACTGTGAGCAAAGAAGGGCGCTCATTGCTGATCATGGCTGAGGACGTTGAGGGTGAGGCGCTGGCCACATTAGTAGTCAATAGCCTAAGAGGTATTATTAAAGTGGTAGCGGTGAAAGCCCCGGGTTTTGGTGATGGCCGCAAGGCCCAGATGCAAGATATCGCCCTGTCAACGGGGAGCACGGTGATTGCCGAAGAGCTTGGCTTAACCCTTGAAAAAATCACAATAGACAACCTAGGCACGGCCAAAAAAGTCATAGTCGACAAAGAAACCACTACCATTATTTCTGGTGCAGGCCATGAAGATGATATTCAGGGGAGAATAGCGCAGTTACGCAAAGAAATTGGCCAGACAACGTCCGACTATGACAAAGAAAAATTGCAGCAACGACTGGCAAAGTTATCGGGTGGGGTGGCAGTGATCAAAGTGGGTGCCACCACTGAGCTTGAAATGAAAGAGAAAAAAGATCGTATCGATGACGCACTCCATGCTACCCGTGCAGCAGTGGAAGAAGGCATAGTGGCTGGTGGAGGGGTGGCGCTGATCAGAGCCATGCAAGCGTTAAATGTCAAGCAACTCAAGGGCCACAATCACGATCAAAATGTGGGGGTTGATATCGCCATGCATGCGATGCAAAGGCCATTACGTGAAATTGTCGCCAATGCAGGAGAAGACGCATCAGTGGTGCTCAATAAAGTGAAAGAAGGTGAAGGGCATTTTGGTTACAACGCACAGACAGAGCAATACGGCGATATGCTAGAAATGGGCATTATTGACCCAACCAAGGTGGTGCGCGTTGCCTTACAAAACGCCGCTTCTATTGCGGCTTTGATGATCACAACCGAAGCAATGATAGCCATTGCTCCTGAAAAAGAAACCCGCGCAGGCATGCCCGGTGCGGGTGAGATGATGTAAGCGGTAGCGGTTATTTATCAGCCCGCACATAGTCGATATTGACGGCATTTAAGAGCATCGATAAGTGCATGTTTTTAGGGAGAAGAAGGTGATGACAATTTTTAAAGGTACTTTTCATTGTGATTTTAGCCGCGTGTTATGGGTTTTTTTATGGGCGTTATGGCTTACGCCCGCCCAAGGAAAAACCCAAGACAATGGGATTAACAGTTTACGCCAAACCAGCAAGGCCTTTGCTTCCGTTGCCCGCACAATATCGCCTTCGGTGGTGTTTATTCAAGTGGAAAGTAAAGCTTCGACCACTCGCCATTTTCCCTTTCCTTTTAATGACAATGATTTATTTGGTAAGGATCTATTTGAACGTTTTTTTGGTGAACGTTTTCGTGATCATTCGCCGCCAAATGTGTCACCAAACATGCCACAAAACATGCCACAAAACATGCCACAAAATCAACCTAAAGTCATAGGTCAGGGCTCGGGTTTTGTGTTCTTGATCAAAGACCGCTTGTTGTCTGATGTTAGTTATATTCTCACTAATAATCATGTGGTAGAAAACGCTGAAAATATTAAGGTTATTCTGCAAGATAAACGTGAATTCACGGCAAAAGTGGTGGGCACCGATCCCCAGTCAGATGTGGCCGTGTTAGAGATCAACACCAGTACATTACCGGCTTTAAATTTGGGCGATTCATCCGCCTTAGAAGTGGGTGAATGGGTCATTGCAATTGGCAACCCTTTTGGATTAAGTCATACCCTGACAGTCGGTGTGGTCAGTGCAAAGGGACGTACCAGCCTTGGTATTAATGACTACGAAGATTTTATCCAAACCGATGCGGCCATTAATCCGGGCAATTCTGGTGGTCCATTGGTGAACCTAGATGGCGAGGTGGTGGGTATGAATACGGCTATCTTTTCAAGAAGTGGGGGATATATGGGTATCGGTTTTGCCATTCCCATTAACCTTGCCATAAGCATTGCTGAACAACTAACGAATAAGGGTAAGGTAACGCGCGGGCACTTAGGGGTTGTGGTTCAGGAATTATCTGCCGAGCTGGCTGACTCCTTTGATTTGCAGCAAAATGAAGGTATTTTGATTGCACAGATCATGGAAAACTCACCGGCTGCTGAAGCTGATTTACGTGAGGGGGATGTGATTATTGGTTATCAAAAAAAGCCTGTGACCAATGTTGGTGCTTTTCGTAATTGGGTGGCATTAAGTCCACCAAACAGCCAACAAAGCCTTAGGGTTTTACGAAATGGTAAACCCATAAACCTCACTGTCACTATCGGTCATCGCGATAAAGATCCCCAGTTTGCTCAGACCGCCAAACAACCCAGTGCAGAGCTGGGACTCACCGTACAGACTATTACCCCAAGTTTGGCTCAGCAATATAATGTTAAGCAGGGTAAAGGGGTGCTGGTCACCGCCATTACAGCGGGTTCGGTCGCGGCCATGGCGGGTATGGACCAAGGTACTGTGATTTTACAAGTGAACCGAGTACCCATCAATAGTACCGAGCAGTTTAGCCGTGCTCTGAAAAAAAGCAGCCAAGATAAATCTGTTTTATTACTGTTACTCAAAAATAACATGCAACGTTACGTTGTGTTGAACTGGTCTTAAGTGGCTTATAAAAGTGGATGTCTACCTGAGCGGTCCGACGTCCCCGCTGATTAAACCAAGGCTAATATAGAGCGTTCATAACTGTCTCTAGTCTGAATAATTCAAGACTACCGAGTGCGGTAGGCAGATGTTGTGACAATGCACACCCTACACAAAACCCAATAAAATCACATGGATGTTTACACTATGAAAGTAACTAACACTTGGATACTCCTAGCGACTATTTGTGTTTTCTTTAGCGCTTGTAATTCCACCCAAGGTAATAACCGTTCGGTAAAAAAGAATACACAGATAAAATTAGCTCCCATATCAGAAGAGGTTGTTAATCAGGATTGGCTAAGTGTTATTCATTGTGATGGGCACAATTACTGGTTTAATACTCAACTTGATTCTGTGGGCCAAGATTTAACGGCGAAGTTCAGTTTAAATCGCAACATTGATAGTTACAGGCGACCTCGTCTTAGTATTCCTGTAAGTGAAATGACTGGAATTATTGAAATGCGATCAGGAACTTTCACCCTCAATCGCCAAGAAAAACCATCAGCTTTCACACTTATTCAAGGCGTATTTAGTCAAAGTGATAGTGTTATCGCCGCTCGGGCAAGCACTGCGATAAGACCATTAGAAGGATGTTCAAATATGGTTATGGTTCCCGCAACTGAACATCAAAAATTGCATAATATATTTGCCCAAATAAATAAAGGGAAGGCTAAATTAAATCAACAACGTTCAGCCGGAAACAATCTATTTGGTCGCCCCGCGCAAAGATACAACCCAGGGGCTTTCAATTACTGTACCCGTCAAACTAAGCAATGGTTGAATACGTTTTTCACTAAACATGCTCAGAAAATTTACGGCTGGGGAAGTGAAAAGTACGTTCAGGCCATGTACGATAACGACGTATTTGCAGCGCATTTCGGGCAGCCTTATTACTCAAAACCCATCGAGTTTTTAAATAAGCTTAGTCGTCAAATAAACGCTACTCATTATTGTTCTGCGTCTAAGGAGATCCTTCAGAAATATCGGCATTCTCTTACGGATTTCACTAAGCCTCTCGCAAAATATAACGAAAAAATCATCGTCAACAGCCGCGCTAATGCAGTGTATAAAAAGTGGTTAATGGTAATGGTGCCAGCTATTGCGAACGACAGCTATATTGCAAATGTGGCTAAGCCGGTTTTTTTTTACGATTGGATCCGCCCCTTTTTGGAAAATGCTGAAACCAGTGCCTTGATGACCATCCAAGCATCAACAGTGACATTGCTGAATGCCAAGGCTAGAAAAATATCATCGGGTAAAGCGATTTCGTTAATAGATTCGACAATTGAATCACTGGTTTTAGAGGTCGATGGTCTCAATGAATTGGCTGACTTTAGGTATTTAAATCAACGTTATGTGCGTAATCTTGCCGAGAATGAGCGCAACGATATTGTTGACAAAATTGGACGTAAACTGAATGCGGTGGCCCTACCCGTTATTGTGGAAGACTTAAGTCGACGGACAAGTGTAGAGCACTATTATAGTGTGCAGAATTGGGATAAAACCTACGCTCTAATACTTGGTTATTTAACGCCCGACAAAGTAACAGTAATATCAAATGCGGCAATTAAACAACAAAGCATCATTGCGAATACTTATATTCAATCAATCACCAGAAGTTTTGCGAATGATGTTTATCCAATAAAGGATAAAACTCAGCAACTAATGCGTTGTGAAAACGTTGTGAGGAACGCAGAGAAAAAATACCTGAGATTAAAAAATAATCCAGATTTTAAGAAAGTGATTGCCACTAGAAAAAACCAATGCGCTGGCTATCTATTGGTATTAAAACCGGAATATATATTTCGAATCAGTAAAACCAAAACCTTAAGTTCTCTGGCAGACTTAGAAAAGTACTATGGTGAATTTATTGATCTTTCTTCTCGTAAAGCTAAAGATATTAACTGGACCATTGTTTATAGACGCAAAATATTGCTCGCTAGGTATTACAGCGCATTAACCTCAAGGGGAAAGAGTGAGTATCAAAAAACCGGCATTGTAGACACATTCGCAGGCAAATATTTTTTTAGTGAACGAGGGCGTTTGATACAAGAGTTTCCAACGGCAGTTAACAGCAAACCCGGGGCGAAAATTTGGACTGTACTGAACAATTCAAAAGGATTTAATCTGCAAACCCAATTCAACCAGAAGCGAGAGCTTGATATCAAATGTAATGTAGATACTAATGATATTCGTAAAGTTGCTTTGAAAAGAGCAAATCAGTCTAATCCCAACTATGTTATTTTGTTAAAAATGAGTGGTAATTTTTATGGTGCTTACACCGAGAGCACAAATTTTTTTGGTAATAAAAATACCAAAGCTGATCATGTAGAGTGCAACTATCAATACCAGCTATCGCTTTATTTACCTTCTCAAAATTTCAATTCATCGAAACAAGGGGATCGCCCCTTATTTGAGCTGTCAAACACGATTAAGGTAGAAAACGTTAGGTTATCAAACGGATATTTAGAAAAAATGATCGCGGGGGAAATTGACTATCTACTGGATGTATTTATTCCAAGTAAATTACAAGATTAACAGTCGAAATTCACTGGGTTGTGCAATCAACATTCGTTGAACCCAGTGAAGTGCAGTAGTAACAAAAATTAAAGTTTATCCCAGCCCCCATTTTCACTAGCGCCTTAAATGTCACAATCTGCGGTTTTGTTAGCTGAACCCTCACAAACTTGCCTCGATAAACGCAATAAAAGCAGCACTGGATGTGTGCATTGCCTTCGCCACGCACTTTATTTTAAGATGTTGACGTCCAATGGCCACACACCGAAGCACAGCTTGGTGCCGGTATGTTGCTGCTAGGCATTGCCGCTGGCTGCACATAATCATCGCTCACTCCCTTTTACGGGGCATTTTTTCCACAAATTCACTAAAACTATTGATGTAAATCAAAGGTTATCTCACACAAATTCCTACACTGTAGCCTTATCAAGCGGATGACCGTGTTAAGTCTGACATAGTTTGACATAGTCTGCCAACAGTACATTTTAACACTGAAACGGGAGTGCCTGAGTCATGAATATTAACGAAATTATGAGTATCGATGTCAAAACCTGTATGCCGAGCTCAAACCTACAAGACGTCGCCGCATTAATGTGGAGTAACGATTGCGGCGCCATTCCCGTTGTCAATGAGCTAAATGTCCCCCAGGGTATTGTCACCGATCGGGATATAGCCATGGCGGCCATGTTAAACCAAAAACCCTTGTGGGACTTAACCGCAGCTGAAATCATACAAGAGCAAAACCTCTGTAGTTGCCAGCAAAATAACTCTTTGCAGGAATGTTTAAACATGATGAAAGAAGAGGGCGTGCGCAGGGTGTTAGTCACCAATGCCGATGACACGCTAGCGGGCATTGTGTCTATAGGCGATGTAGTGGCCTTTACTGGCAACTCTAACAGCAGAGGCAAAAAACAGACCGCTCAAATCAAACACGAACCGGTATTGAGTATGTTAAAGCACGTCAGCGCCCACCATATGCAGCCACAACAACCTATTGCGCAGATGGAAAAAGACAGTTAATTCGTAATTTTACCAGTGAATTAAACCAGTGAATTAAACCAGTTAATTAAACCAGTAAATTAGTGAAACAGTGAAATAGTGAGTGAAGCCGTCAGTAAAAATTTTGACTTTTCGTCATACGCCCTACACGCGCCTTGACTGGGCGCCAAGCTTGAAGGGGGATGACAGCTTGTTATGCGTCAAAAAAGCAGCACGTTTGTGCTGCTTTTTTATGACTTGAAAGGGGACTGACATTCCTGACATTCCTGACATAGTGGATATTATCTATGATGATGTTAAAAGCTATCAGCCACCTAACCCGACTCATTCACTTACCCCACTTAACTCACTTACCCCACTTAACTCACTTACCCCACTTACCCCACTTAAAACACCTAACCCATTTAAAACACCTAAGCCCATTTAAGCCATCTAAACCACCTAAGCCAACTAAGCCCATCTAAACTAAATGAACCAGCATAACCCTATACCCCCATATTACTCAGAGTCAGCATGATATTATTAAGAATGCCGGCCACCCTAGGGTGATCTTGCTCAAAAGTGGTGATCATATTCTCAACCTGGTCAACCAAGGTTTGCGCATCGCCTGTGACCTGTAAGGGTGTATTCAGCTGCAGCTCTATCTCAGCAATCAACCTTGTTAGTCTGCTTTTATCATCATCTGGCGCATCTAAGTCACCAATAGCGTGATTTAACTGCTCTAAATACTCTGTAAGTTGCTGGCGTTGCATATCCATTTCCTTTGCGCTGTAGTGGCTTAAGCATAGCAGTCATGAACACTTAACCATTAACCGGGGTCAATAAAAAAACAATAAAAAAACAATAAAAAACAATGAATCAATAAAAAAACAATAAAACAATGAAATTATCAATTTTGGATTTAATTGCGCATTAATTTCATTATTTTACACCTCTATTTTACACCTCTCGCTGCTTGGATAACTGCAGACTAGCCTTGGCTACCGGTTGAGGCTGAACACCTTGCCCCGCAGACACATTAATAGGCGGCAGTGGTGCACAATAAACACCCTAAGTGAGTGTTCTTTAGACAAAAAAATAAACTAAAAGAGTGTTTACTTATTGCATTTTTATTAAATTCGAGTAATTTAAATGCTTGATAAGTATTAACTTACTTTTTAAGCAGCAGGTAAGGAAACACAAGATGTTAGTCCATGGACTATAACCTGCTTAAGTCAGCCGCGCCACCGCGGCGAGCCAAAAAATCATTCCCATTATTGGTCACTGCCAGTGCACCGAGCGCTATGCTGGTGGCCTTGTGCTGTGTCTTGCCAGAAGCATTTTGACGGTCAATTTATCTTTATGTGGAACGCGTTTGGCGCTGCTATGCGTAATGCTTTTGAATGTTTGAATAAAAGTGGTGCTGCCACCTTTTCCCAGTCTGTGACCAAAATCTGTGATGCAGACCAAAACGAAGGCCTGACTAAGGGGGGTAGGGGACGATTATCTTTGCAGGACCAGTAACACGGGGTGCGTGTTAATGGTTTTTGATAATAGGATGATGTAATTGGCCACCCAGTATTATAACGACAATGCGAGTGAATTAGCGCAGCAATACCTGTCAAAAACATTTGAAGAGGTACATCAAAGCTGGTCTCAATTTTTGCCCGCCATTATTGACAACCCCAACGCTCGAATATTAGATTTAGGGGCCGGCGCGGGTCGCGATGCTAAACACTTAGCGCAATTAGCCGAAAAACAGCATAGTGCAAGCAATCAAATACAGGTTATTGCCGTGGAGCCAGCAAGTCTACTGGCGCAATTAGGTCAATTACAAACCCGTCATCTTAAGGTTACATGGCTTGAAGATTCACTACCCGCATTGAGCCGCGTTACCAAGCAAGAAATTAGTTTTGATTTAATCCTGCTTAGCGCCGTATGGATGCATATTCCCCCAAGTGATCGCGCCCGTTCAATACGTAAATTGGCCAATTTACTGAAACCCGGCGGTAAGCTGGTTATTTCATTACGCCATGGGCAAAACGAAGCAGAATTTACCCAGCGTAAAATGCACCTTGTTTGTGCTGACGAATTAAAACAACTCGCCACTGATGTTGGGCTATTCACCAAACTAGAAACCCCGAAAGAAGCAGACACATTAGGTCGAAATTATGTCACTTGGCAAACGCTTGTATTGCAGATGCCTGATGATGGTACGGGGGCTTTCCCCTTTATTCGCCATGTTGCAATCAATGATGATAAAGCGGCAACCCATAAGCTAGCCTTGTTAAGAGTGTTGCTTCGTATTGCAGATGGTCACCCTGGGGCTGTATTACGACGAGAATCATCTGCTTTAGGTGGTAAAAATGGCGACCGCGTTATTTTACCTGCGGGATTAGTGGCACTTTATTGGTGTCATCAATATAAAGACTTGGTCGATACGCATCAGTTATACCAAACACCCAATAAAAATCCCAACATGGGTTTTATGAAGCCTAATGGCTGGCATAAGTTAACGCATCGCACGGCTTCAGATTACCGTATTGGTAATTTATTAACAGGTGATGATGCTATAGCGCTATATAAAACCATTTCAGACGCTGTTACCAATATTAAAAGCATGCCTTGTCGTTATATTACCTTCCCTAATAAAAACGCAAATAGCGATGCAAGCGTATTTGAAGTGGCCAGCAAAACGGTGAAAGCCAAAGACAGTATTTTCTTGGACTTACACACCTTAGAGCAATGGGGCGAGTTCTCACTGCCCGAATCAATTTGGTTGGCGTTTAATCGTTATGCCTGTTGGATTGAGCCAGTACTGGTAAGTGAATGGGTAAAAACCATGGCGAGCTATGCTGGTAATGCTAAATATTCATCACCTGAAAAACAACATCACCTACATCAAGCCTTAAATTGGCTAGAGCCTAAGCGAACCACAACCGAAGTACGCCATCGTTTTGAACAATTAAAGCAGCAATCTCCCGACATAGCGCAATGTGTGTGGTCGGCCAAATCATTAGATAAACAATACGCCATTGATCACAGTTTGCCTTTTGCTCGTTGGCCTAATAATGATCTATGGAATTTATTGCCAACTGACAGCAAAATTAACAACCAAAAAGTGATCGATTGCCAACAGAGTACAAGCTAAAAGCGGCAAAAGAGAGAATTCAACATTGGTGGCAAGTGGCTTGGTTAGAGCAATATCTGCCTTCAGATCCAGCGCCTGCAGCTTCTCTAATAATAAGCCAAAGTCAGCGCTTTTTTGCTGAAGCAAATATTGCATTACCGGGACTGAGTTCAGATAACACATCCATAGATGACTTGTTTGAAGCATTGGTGATGCAACGTGGGCGCTTGAAAGAGATGCAACAGTTGCGGGAGTGGTGAGTGTTTGGTTTGGCTGTTACTTCACTTAAAGAGTGAAAACTTAATTGATAAGGTAAAAATGAGAGTGGGAATGGTAAGGGATCATACAAATGTACGTTACAGGATCATCGAGTTACTCAGCTATTGGGAAGGGCTGGTCAACACCACACAACTCATGCAGCACTTTTCTGTCAGCCGCACACAGGCGCAAAAGTACTTCAAATCCTATCAGGCAGACTATCCCGACAACCTTATCTATGACAACAGCCTCAAGGGGTTTAGGCCCAGTGGAGACGTTCACCTCACACTGCATAAGCAGGAATGTGGACGAATATTTAGACTGGTTAAATAATAATGCAGTGAGCTCGCTGCACCAATGCACCATAGGCGCTTTCACCAATGCGACATTGAGTCTGCCGGTGCGGCAAGTATTGCCGGAGGTGATGCGCGGCATCATTAGTGCCATAAAGCATCAAAAACGACTAGGAGGTTGACTATGTCTCGCTGGCCAATCCCAAGCGGCGAAGGCCGCATTATTCAGCCCCACATACCTTCGTCAAAACAGGTTTGCGCTGGCACTTGCGGGCCTTTGACGAAAAGCATCAACAGTTTAGGGATTTTGTACTCAGCCGGTTTCGTGGGCAACCCGAAATACTAGATAGCGCCACACATAACGCCGCGCTGGACATAGCTTGGAACAGCACCATTGAGATGGTTTTTAGCACCTGACAGCAGACTCACAACCGCGCAGACAAACCGTGATTGAGCAGGACTATCAAATGCAAGATGGCAAACTGGTGACCAAGACACGGGCAGCGCTGGCGCAATATCTGCTGCAAGACATGCAAGTCAATATCAAATTTCATGACGCCATCCCAGAAGCCCAGCAACTAACACTGGTTAACCTTAACGACATAAAACAGTGGTTGTTTAATGCTTAGTCGTGGGTTTATTCGACAAAACATGGCCAGTTTGTTTACTGGTTTTATTTCAGGGATTGAGTACGAATCAAACAAGGTTACATTCTGTATATCTAACCTTGTTTTTGGGTATGGCACATTTGGATAAAATGCATTGATTAGGTCACCCTGGTTATAGGTGGAGCAAAAATTTAGTTAACGGAAATATTTAGACAAACACTTACTCATAGTTACGATTAAGGGGATATATGGAAGACAAGATAATAGACTTTGCAATAAAAGTAGCTGCTTGCGTTTGTGGCAAAGATGGTGTTATTTCGCAATCGGAAGAACAAGCGATCTTGACTACTATCACTTTGGGTTATCCAAATTATTCATTAAAAAGATTTAACCAAGTTCTAGACGATTTTTTTGATGAAACTCTTGAACTAGAAGATTATTTAGAGCAACTTTCCGGCACAAATTTAAAACAATTCACTATAAACCTCTGCGAGTTTAGTGCGAGTGCTGACGGATTAGATATAAAGGAGAACATAGCACTTCATAAAGTAAAACTAATTTTAGGTGAAGAGTTATGAGCCGCTTCGCCGATGCATCACCAGACCCAAAATCACACATTAAAACCTTAATGAGGATCGGGTATACGATGCCCTCTGCTGTTTCTGATATTTTAGATAACTCAATAACAGCCAACGCCAAAAATATTGAAATCTATTCTCTACCCGGTTTACAAGAATCTAATATATCAATTGTAGATGATGGCGATGGAATGTCTCCTGACGAATTAATTCATAATATGAAAATAGGGTGTAAAGATCCTGGTGATGAAAGGAATCGAGGTGATTTAGGTAGATTTGGTTCAGGCCTGAAAACAGCTAGTTTTTCCCAAGCAAGAAAATTGACCGTTATTTCTAAAAAAGAAGGGGGAGCCAATTTGTGCCGCCGTTTGGGACATCGCTCGCGTTGAAGATGAGAATGCTTGGTGTCTAGAAATTCTCGATGAACATGAAATAAAAGC
This sequence comes from uncultured Paraglaciecola sp., assembly GCF_943787955.1. Taxonomy (NCBI): domain Bacteria; kingdom Pseudomonadati; phylum Pseudomonadota; class Gammaproteobacteria; order Alteromonadales; family Alteromonadaceae; genus Paraglaciecola; species uncultured Paraglaciecola sp. Next base: position 7,478 of record NZ_CALSOK010000025.1, on the reverse strand, counting down.
ACACCCACTACTACTACTTCTAAATGGCCAGAACAGAGTGCGGAACTCAGGTGGTTTGGGAGAAATTAAGCTGTCTTAATAAGACCAATCACTCATTAGATGATGAAACAATTATGGCTTCTAACCTAAGTGATTTGGGAGATTACATTTCGTTGCATTTCCATAAATTTATGGATGGTAAAAATAAAATAAATTTCTCTATTAATAATAGTCAACTTCAAGGTATTGACCCTTTCATGACTAGATCACCGGGATATCAAGAAGGGCGATCAGAAAAGTTAAGGTGCAAAGGGGGCTATATTGAAATCAATACGCATGTATTACCTCACTTTAAAAGAATGGAAGCTCAACCCACTCGAAACGATTAGGCGGTGCCAACGGTATTGTTCAAAACCAAGGGCTTTATATATACAGAGAAAATAGATTGATTAATGCTGGTGGCTGGCTAGGTTTGGCAAAAACAAGTCAATTGGGAGCATTAGCCAGGGTTGAGGTTAACGTGCCATCATCCCTAGACCAAGAGTGGGCAACCGATGTTAAAAAGGCAAGTTTACAACTACCTCCAAGAATTAAAAAAGAACTACGAAAGTTTCTATCAGATCCAATAAAAAGATCTAAGCGGGTCTATACGTATCGTGGAAAACAAGACCAGGCTAATAAGTATTGGGATATTCAAGAGAATGAAAATGACAAAACTATTAGTTATCAAATATCGCCAGAAAATGATTTCCTAACAGACATTTGTAGAGTCATACCAAAAGAGCAGAAATCCCAATTAATTAAATATTTAGGACAGCTAGCTGAAAACTTACCGTTAAATCATATTTATCAAAAAATGTCTGAATCACCTAGAGATATAGATCAAGAAAATGTAACGGATGCTTTATTAGAAGCGATTATGAGTAGAGTTTTTGAGGAAGAAGTTAATGAATAAAAAAATATTTGAACAACTAATCTTATCTATTTCTGAAAGGCTTAAAATAAATCGCGATACAGGTATAAGCATTAATCCAAAATTTGTGCGAAAAATAGTAACTCGAACAATATCTGATTTAAAAGAAGATGCACCAAATCTTGATATTTCTGAGTCAGATAAAGAAGCGTTAATTTTTAATATATCTAATGTATTTAGCGTTAAAGTTGACGAAGAGTTGATTGTTCTGGCAGATCCTACAATACAGACTTGGTTAGATTCGTATAGAGAAGGCATTAAATGGGATCATTGGAATGCCTATGAAAAAATGCTTAAAAAGCAAGCTCGTTCAGAAGAAACTATTAAGGCAAATGAAGAAGTTATCGATGCAATTTTAGATTATTCTGGTAACCCTAAAAGTAAGGAGCGTTCTTGGGCAAGAAAAGGTCTTGTAATGGGTAATGTTCAATCTGGAAAAACACAAAATTATATTGGCCTTATAAATAAGGCAATAGATGCAGGCTACAAAACTATTATTCTACTTGGTGGACATCTGAATGACCTGCGAAAACAAACTCAAGAAAGAGTTGATGAAGGCGTTTTAGGGCGGGAATCAAAGCACTTACTTGAATTTAAAAAAGGTAAATCTGTACCAATAGGCGTGGGTGAATTTGGAATTAACAATGTAAATTCCGGGACGACTACAACGGGGGACTTTACGAAACCTTTTGCTGACAAATTAGGCTTTAGTCTGAATGGTTCTGATCCAGTTATTTTTACAATAAAGAAACACGCTGGAATGATGAAACGACTCTGTGAATGGATTAGTGAACATCATTATTTGGATGTAGAGAATAACGTTAAATTAGACAATCCATTATTACTTATCGATGATGAAGCAGACTACGCTACTGTTAACACTAAACACCATAAAGATGAGATAACAAGTACTAATGAAGGTATAAGAAAATTGCTATCTCTTTTCAATAAAAGTTCTTATATTGGATACACTGCCACTCCCTTTGCAAACATATTCATAGATCCTGATGAAAATTCTTATTCAAATGAAGATGACCTGTTCCCTAAAGATTTTATGGTCAAGATTCCAACACCTAACAATTATTTAGGACAAAACTTTTATTTTGACGGTTCATCAAAGGCTATAGTTTCGTTAGAAGAAAATAACTCGCTTTATGAGCTAAAAAAAGTTGATGAAATACATTCTATCCCTGAAAGTTTAAAAAAAGCTATTAGAGGCTTTGTTTTGGTCTGTTCAATAAGGGCACTTAGAGGCGATTCAACTGCCCATAACTCAATGTTAGTAAATGTATCACACCTTAAAATTCATCAAAATAAACTTGAGTATTATATTAAAGAGTATTTCGATGAGCTCAAAAAAGCATTTTCTTCATATTCAGGCTTAGGTGTAATAGGAGTTAGGTCTAACCAAACTTTAAAAGATTTGGAAGATACTTTTTATAACTTATTCAATGTTGAAGAAAAATACGCTGATGTTTTCTGCGCTATTACTGACTCATTTAATAAAATAAAAGTTTGGGCAATTAATCAATCTAATGGCTCTAATGAAAAAGTGTTGGATTATTCCAGATATAGAGATGTTGGACTAAATGTGATAGTTATTGGTGGCCATAAACTGTCTCGAGGCCTGACTTTAGAAGGTCTATCGATATCATATTTCACTAGAAACTCAAAAGCATACGACACCTTAATGCAAATGTGTCGCTGGTTTGGTTATAGGCCAAAATATGATGATCTTTGTAAATTATTCATATCTGATGAATCTGAATATTGGTATTCATTCATTGCTGAAGCAATTGATGAACTTTATTTTGAATTAGGAATTATGAGAGATAGAGGACTAACACCAAAAGATTTTGGACTAAAAGTTAGAGAACATCCCGGTGCTATGATCATCACAGCAAAAAATAAAATGGGCGCGTCTATCTCTGAGACAAGGTCTCAAGATTTATGGGGTCAAATATTAAGACGGTTTAGATTTAAAAACGATAAAGACTCAAATGAGTCTAACCTTAAATATGCAGAAAAATTTATTCAAAAGTTATCAGCAAATTCTATAACTAAAACTGATAAAGATGCTCCGTACACTCCCATTATTATGTCTGAAGTAGACTACCAAGATGTCATTGAATTTATTAAAAAAATAGATTTACCTGAAGATGATATTGGTAATAAAGCTCTTATTCATCAATTGACGGCAATGATGAAAGATACTTCAATCCCTAAGTTTAAAGTGGCTCTTTTCAATCAAAAAACAATAGGCAAAACTAATTGGGAAGAAGACTTATCGGAAGAGTCTGAAAAATCATTCTTGAAAAATTCGTACCCTTACTCTTTTGCAGGTCATGACATTAACATGCCAAAGAGATTGTTAAATTCAAACGGAAAAATTTTTAGTAAGCCGAGTATAAATTTAGGTAACAGTGATGATGAAAAAATATTTCTATCTGAAAAATCAAGGGAAATAATAAAGAATAAGAAACCAAAAGCTGTCAGTTATGACTATATAGGAGCACCGGATAGAGCTTATCCTACTTTAATTATTTATTTATTCGCTGTGGCAATTAGAAAAAAACAAAACACTAAAACTATTGAAGAGAAATATACGCTAGGTCATGGTCTATCTCCAACCTTAGGGTTTACTATTGCTCTACCGCGCCCAGAACACCTAAAAGGTAAAACTCCAGCTGAACTTAAAGATTTAATTAAAGAAACAAAATATAGCTATAAGCTCAATAAAATTGCTCAACGTCTAAATATAGTTGAGGAGTATAATGATGAGTGAATACAATGAATTTTTTGATGATAACCCATGGAAAAGTATCGAAAAACCAATGTATCCTAGCGGGTATAGACTCTTTTTGAATGATGAGTGATCTTCCCCTAAATTTGTAGACATTTTTTACTTAGAAAGCGAAGTAAGGTAAAAAGTGTTATGAATAAAAAATATCCTGATGAATTTAAGCAAGAAGCCGTTCGACAAGTGTTGGAAAAAGGCTTCTCGGTACCCAGTGTTGCTAAGCGCTTAGGTATTTCCGATAAATCTTTGTATTACTGGGTCAGTAAAGCGAAAAAACCGCCCCAACAATCTGCTGAGAATGAGGAAATACGGAAGCTCAAAGCTGATTTGAAGCGCGTCACAGAAGAAAGAAACATCCTAAAGGAAGCCGCCGTGTACTTTGCAAGCGAGTCAAAGAAAAGTACACGTTCATAAAATCACGGCTCCAAATCTATCGCGTAAGCACCATGTGCAGAGTGCTGAACGTTCACCGCAGCGGTTTTTACGCGTGGTTAAAAGAACCGCAGTCTAAGGCCGAAAAAGACAACATACGATTGCTTGAGCAGATTAAAGCCAGTTATGTGCAAAGTGGTGGAGTTTACGGCAGTCCACGTATCACGCATGAATTGCGACGTTCAGGTGAAGCTTGTGGTGAAAACCGCGTAGCGAAGTTAATGAAACAAGCTAAATTGAGAGGCCAATATTGGCTACAAGCGGCGGTACTTTAAATCAGCTATACCATCGGTCATTGCTGATAATCACCTCCAACAGCAGTTTGTTGTATGTGAGCCTGATGAAGCGTGGGTTTCGGACATCACCTATATAAAAACGTACGAAGGTTGGCTCTACTTAGCCGTGGTGGTGGACTTGTTTTCTCGAAAAGTGATTGGCTGGTCGATGCAATCAACGATGACGTCTGACATTGTCATAAAAGCGATGATAATGGCTATTTGGAGACGACCTAAAGCAACAGGTGTTGTAGTGCATACTGATCAGGGTAGTCAATACGCTAGCGGTGATTACAGGGACTTCTTAACTGCACATAATATGCAACCTAGTATGAGTCGTCGCGGTCATTGTTTAGATAATGCTGTTGCGGAAAGCTTTTTCCATTCACTTAAAACCGAGAGAGTGAAGCGAAAAGTGTACGCAACACGAAGTGATGCAAGAGCAGATTTGTTTGATTATATAGAAATGTTCTATAATCCAACACGACTGCACAGCCACCTTGGTTATGTGTCCCCCGATGAATATGAAAACACATATTCAAAGGCAAGCTGAATGTCTACTAAACTGGGGGAAGATCAGAGCGGTTTTGGGTTTCTATGAATGATGAAGGACAAATACTATTTTTTATTCATGATAGTTACTCTGGTAATCTTCAACCCCCAGAAAGCTTAGCTGGGGTGAAGTTAGAATTAATAAAGTATGCAAACGATTCTAGAAGATTAGTGTGTACGTTAACTTCTAACGATTTAGAATTACAAAGTAAATTTTCTATAGTTACGAAAGATATTGCTTATAAATGTTCAGGGCTTACTGGCAATTCGTTATTTAATAAAGTTATAGAGCTTATTCAATCATGGGCAAATTTTTTAAAACCCCAACGAACAGGCCTATCCGAAGCTGAATACATTGGTTTTTGGGGAGAGCTCTATGCATTATCTGAACTGTTTTTAGAGCAACATACCCCTTCAGATACGTTGAGTTTTTGGGTAGGACCAGAAGGTAAAAAACAAGACTTCACCCTTAATAAATTAGCGGTCGAAGTCAAAACTACTTTTTCTAGTGAAGCGAGAAAAATAACAATTAGCTCATTAGAACAATTAGACAAAATTACGGAACACCTATATATCCTTCACATTGTTGCAAACCCATCGGATTCTAGGAATGGGTATTCACTTAAAGATCTATATGACTTATGCCTAAATAAAATTAGCAAAGATCTTCCATCTGAACTCCTTTTTTTACAAAAAGTTACCGATCTATATGGAAAAGCTAGTGAAAAACAGCTGAACAGTAACTGCACATTAATTTCATTAGCGTGTTACGAAATTACAGATTCATTTCCGTGTTTAAAACGAGAGGATGTTCCCAGCTCTATCTCTAACCTGAAGTACGATTTAATTGTTTCAGAGATTCGAAAATACGAAAGTAAAATAGCTATTGAAGAGGTAATTAAAAATGGATGATCTTTTAGAGATATAAGAATGAGCTGTATAGTATTTCGAATATTGATGCTGATAAAAATGAAATCTTTCCAGAAGAAAGTTTTTTCGAACATGTCAGTGACATGCTATCTGATGCTGGAATTTTAGATGACGTACAATATTGCCCATATAGAAACAGAATTAAGGGCATGAGATTAGATGGTTATAGCTGGAATGCACTTGAGAAAACTATTTGTGGAATTATTGTTAATTTCACAAATGAACAGGACCATATTGATACACTAACAAATACACATATCAAAGAAATAAGTAAAAAAGTAACAAAATTCTTTCAAGGTAGTGTAGATAAAAATTTCATAGATAATCTTGAAGTTACAGATCCTGGCAGAATGGCTGCCGATGAACTCAGCCATTATCTTGAGGATGCAATCAAGATTCGAGTAGTAATATTTACTGATCAGCAATTAAGCACGCGTGTTAAGAAGCTATCAATAGATGAAATATTAGAGAAAGATACTTCGATTGAAATTTGGGATATAGAGAGATTAAAAGAATTATCACAATCTGGTAGTGAATCTGAAGAGTTTACAGTAGATATTAAAGCGTTAGGTGGTGAGTTAAGGGTTTTACCTGCTAACAACTTAGAAAATGGAGTAAGTACCTATTTAGGGATTATGCCCGCGACGTTATTAAGTAATATCTATGATGAATTTGGTCAACGTTTGTTAGAAAGTAATGTTAGAACCTTCCTAGATTTTAGAGCTGGAACAAACAAAGGAATGCGGAAATCGTTATTAACTGAACCAGAACGCTTTTTTGCCTATAACAACGGGCTAACTGTGACAGCTACTTCGATAAAAACAGAAATAGTCGATGGACAAATCGTTGTATCAGAATTGGAAAATATGCAAATAGTTAATGGTGGTCAAACTACGGCTTCGATATATTTTTCACCACGGGATAAAGGAAAGTTAAAAGGAGAAGATAGAGACTATTTATACAGTGAAATAGACTTGTCTAAAGTATTTGTCCAAATGAAATTGACGGTCGTAGAAGAAAAAGAAACAGCTGATATCTTAAAAAGTAATATTGCAACATTTGCCAACTCTCAAAACTCTATCCAGCAATCTGATTTGGTATCTAATCATCCTTTTCATACTAATATTGAAACTCGATCTAGAAAACAATTAATGCCGGCAGGTGAAGCAGGTTTTCCAACAAAATGGTTTTATGAGAGAGCTAGAGGACAGTATTCAACCCAATTACGGGCAATGAGCACAAGTAGGCAAAATAAATTTATTGCCGAATACCCTAAGAATCAAGTTTTTACAAAAACTGATATGGCCAAATATGAAAATACTTGGCGAATGAAACCACAAGACGTTAAAAGAGGTGCACAAGCTAATTTAAAATTACTAGGTCAATTAATTCTTAAAGAATTTGAAAAAAATGAGGATGAATTTGGCGCTGTATTTTTTAATGATTTGGTTGCAAAAATGATTTTGTTTAGAGCTACTGATTATGCTATTCCTCGTTCAGCCTGGTATAAGGCTGAAAAAGGATTTAAGGCTGAAGT
>NZ_CALSOK010000024.1:0-91372 GCF_943787955.1 uncultured Paraglaciecola sp. | reverse complement strand
GCAATCGCATGACCACTTCATGCAGCCATCAAAGGGTAAGGAAACGAGTTCACTCATTTCAGTTCTTTTGATAAAATCATCAAGGGGAGATTTAACTAAGGGCACTGAGTGTGTATGGCTTTATAAAATTATGCCAAACAACGACTTAAGTTCCATTCAGATAATTTTATTTATCTATCTATTTATCTATTTATCTATTTATCTATCTATGAATAATAGAATGGCTTGAATGAAGGCATTAATAAATTCTAGCCAATTTTCCAGTCAACAGTTTGTCCTGCGAAAAATGGCACTATCGCTTCGCCATTTGGCAAGGTAAGAGATTCCGGTACCGTCCAGCTTTGCCTTACCAAAGTCACCGAATTTGAGTTCCTGGGGAGACCATAAAAATCAGCTCCGTGGAAACTCGCAAATCCCTCTAACTTATCCAGTGCATTGAGCTCATCAAAGACCTGAGTATAAAGTTCTAAGGCGCTCCATGCACTATAACAACCCGCGCAACCACAAGCGTTTTCTTTGGCATGTTTGGCATGAGGTGCAGAGTCGGTACCTAAGAAAAACTTATTCGACCCACTAGCCACTACTTCGCGCAGAGCCCGCTGATGAGTGCTGCGCTTTAATACAGGTAGACAATAGTTGTGAGGTTTAACGCCACCTACTAATAAATCATTTCGATTTAACAATAAATGTTGCGGGGTAATAGTGGCAGCTACATTACTGGCACTACTGAGAACAAAGTCAGCCGCATCACTGGTAGTAATATGTTCAAACACCACTTTCAATTCAGGGAAGGCTTGCACGATTTTCGCCATATATTGATCGATAAATACCTTCTCACGATCAAAAATGTCCACATGACTTTCAGTGACTTCACCGTGCACCAATAATAATAAACCTTGTATTTGCATCTCTTCAAACACGGGGTATAACGCTTCAATACCGCTGACTGCTTGAGCGGAATTGGTAGTCGCTCCAGCAGGATATAATTTGGCAGCTATTATACCCGAATTTTTGGCATCGATGATATCTTGCTTAGACGTTTGATTCGTCAGATACAATGTCATCAAAGGTTCAAAATGACTACCTTGTGGGCGAGCAGCTAAAATACGCGCCTTATATTCATTGGCCAACTTTGCATTCACCACAGGAGGCACTAGATTTGGCATGACTATCGCTCGGGCAAAGCACCTAGCTGTAGCAGGTACTGTTTCGCTGAGCATATCGCCATCTCTAAAATGTAAATGCCAATCGTCTGGTGTGGTGATAGTAATCTGTTGCATCTTCGTCCTGCTTGTATTTTAAAAAAACGAATGAGAATAAAGTTTTTATTATGCCTTAAATCTAACAGCAAACGTCAAACAGTTAAAAAATTGTTGTTTTAAAAACAGAATACTTTGTAATAAGTTAATAATTGGCCGAATTTAGTGGCAAATTAAAGCATGATTAGTGACATAAATTATTCGTCTTTCTTGTGGTACTGTTTTATGCATACAGCAATAAGCCTGCTAAATGTTGCCCCTGATAATAAAAAAGAATTGGTTTACCAAACTTATCTTCACATCATCAGACCGTATCCAAGTTATTAAAAAGATAGACAACTTATACCGTGAAAATAACCTTCACTATTTAGACAACATAACCTTATAAAACGCCTACTAGATGTCGCTGAATATTTACATATCAGGCTTAGAAGCGTTACACGCTAATTCCTAAAACGGGTCCTTTTGTTATCGCTAGTAAACACGCACCCAGAGGTTGCCGACTTTGCCAAGCAACATGGACTCACAAAACATGCCAGCGCATTGCTTAAAGGGTTATAAGCAGTCGTAAAAGACGGAGCAACATTATAATAAGCAACTAATAGAGTGTTAATTTTTGTTGTGAATGTTCATTAGTCGATACCTATTAAGTCTTCATAAACCCAATCCATGATTGCGAAAATGTCAGCCCTGGTCCCAGCCTGTGATTGTGCATACACCTCCTCATAGATTAGTTTTCACTTCGTTATTTTTTGTAAAAGTGTTGCCCTTCAAAGTGCCAGCGTTATACCTTCTTAACAAACTCCGACTTCAATTTCATGGCGCCCATACCATCAATTTTACAATCGATATCGTGATCCCCCTCCACCAAACGAATATTCTTCACTTTAGTGCCCACTTTTACCACAGCAGAAGACCCTTTTACTTTGAGATCTTTGATGACGGTAATAGTGTCTCCATCGCTTAACACATTGCCAGTTTGAGTCTTTGATTATCTTTTCGTCTTCGTTTACTTCACCGGATTGTGGCCACTCATGGGCACATTCTGGGCACACGAACATATCTCGATCTTCATAGGTGAAGGTGGAGTCGCACTGTGGACATTGGGGTAAATTACTCATGGAAAAATCCTTACTGCAAACACTTGGGATAATAATAAAAAATAATTATCTACGCTTTATAAGGCAATTACCAGCTTCAAACGCCCCTATTTAAAGAGGCTTATAATTAGCAGAGCGAGTAATGGATTGGATAAACACCTTAAAATAATTGGGTGGATATAACTGCGAGACTAAGTTGGTTAAGTTGGTTAAGAAGTCCCAAGCTAATCATGTTGGGAGTATAAACGTCGTAATTTTTAAAGCAGATAATGGGGGCATTAAGAGAACTGTGGCATGCTGCAAATCGTGCGTGAGTGGTTAATAAAATAACAACGGTTATTGAAAATAAATAGTTTTCATATTTTACTTTTCTAGCTTAGTAATAAATGGATTTTTAATCATTATCTGACGGTAGATAGTCTAAGCGAAATGGTCATCACATCCAAAACCCTCCGCATATAGGAAAATTTTGAATAGCCACTTCAGGCATCTACATTACATTTATTGGTGGCATATAAATAAAAAGCTAAGGGATGATCTGGTAATTCAGAAGTTCTGAGACAATAATAGTATTTACTGAATAGTTAAAAGAGAATTTCATGAAAAAAGGACTAGGAATTTTTGCTCTGGTAGCGCTGCTGATTGTTGGCGGTGTTTGGTATATGTTAAGTGGTGCGGGCGATTTTATACGTTCGCAAATAGAACAACAGGGAAGTAAGTATCTTGCTACAACGGTTTCAGTCTTAAAAGTAGACTTGGCATTAACTGATGGACGAATGACCATCAGTGATCTGGATATAAAAAATCCCCAAGGATTCAGTAATCAAGACGCGTTCAGTGTTGATGCGATCACTCTGGATTTAGGCGAAGTGATCGATGAGCCTTATGTGATACAGACAATTAGCATCAATGCACCAGAGATTCTTTATGAAGTAAACAAAGATGGTATGGGCAACCTGATCGTGTTGAAAAACAATTTGGCTGCTAATCTGCCAAAAACGAAAAATGAACCTGCACCCACATCACAAGACTTAGCCAATCCTTTAGTTATTGTTGAAAATATCACAGTCAATAACGTTCGTCTTAAGTTAAATTTCGAAAAACTACCTACTGGCGAACTTAATATAGAGACGAAAGCCTATGAGATTAGCTTACCTACTTTTAATGCGGGCTCTATTGGCCAGCCAAATGGCTTGCCAGCAGATCAACTGGGAGTGGCTGTGGTTCAAGTCATGCTTGATAACGTGATTACTGCAGCTAAATCTGAAGCAAAAAAACGCTTGGAAGACGAAGCTAAGAAAAAAGTCAAAGCAGAACTCAAAAAGCAAAAGGATAAGTTGTTAGAAAAAACGAAAGATAAACTCAAAGGTTTATTCAATTGAGGTTAATACCCATCACTGAAGGTGGCTATAACTTAAAATGTAGTGACTCTATGGCAGCCACAGTGCAACGACTGGCTAATGCACTTAAGTTGCCCGAGTCTGGCGGCAAATATGAGACCACTGGATCCATGATCAGCCTCAGCACGCAAAATCACTCAGATAACAGTCTAATTCGCCAGCAAGTATTCGCTTAAACCCTAGCATTATGGCATCACCTTTCCTGGCCGCTATTAAATAATTACTTGGCTCATGGCTTGCTAGTAGCCAGCGTCTAAAAAGTTTAAGGGGATATATCGCAACTTTTAGCCAGACTTTTAATCATAGTCTGTTCTATGGCATTCGCAGCAGCTGAATTATGTTACCTACCAAGTGGGTCGTAACAGGTAAGTCGCGCTGACATATCGCCAATCACACCGCAACGCTGCGACCCATCTTGTGCAGACTCTTCGGGGTTCAGAAGAGGGGACCTAGCAATTGCCAATAACACAACCAGCGACAATCTGACTGGCTTGAAAAATGTTTACTTCTCTTTTATATACCCCACCTTCCTATAGCTCGGCTATGTAACGGCACCAGATATGATTTGAATGTATTCCACTTTCGCAGTTTCCATTGCATTAACTATGCAATCAGCGACAGGCTTTACTTGGGCTGCAATAATTTTTGACCAAGGGGGAGTGATGTATTTCACTCCTTTATTACTATTTTTATAACAGTAACCGTTATTGCACTTGTCATCACATTCTTGATGCCTTTTTAGCAAAAATCTTTAAGTAAATTGGACTATTGGTGTTTTAAGATTCGATTAAAAACACAATCCATCATGACAGTTCATCCTGTATTTAAGATAATTGATAATAAAAAGACTTAGCACCTAGATTTTACTCGGTGTTTAGATAGATGATAGGCACTAAGAAAATTACTGGCTAAGGTATGTGCTGTAATGGAAAATATTACTGTTTGGTTCTTCAAGGTAACGAGCATTCGATTCATAATTGGCATGTGCGTGGTTTATCTAGTATTTCCGCTTTATCTTCTACCTAATATTATTAACAGCGGCAGTGTTGGGCCGCTAGATTTACTCTTTTGGTATAACCAAGACACGCTTTATCAAATGTTGATGAATTATGGTGAAGCCATTCGTGCCAGATACATCATTGGTTTGTTAACTGTGGATTTAGTCTACCCCATTTTTTATGGCACATTATTAACCATGCTCCTAGCCTTGGTCATAAAAAAGTTATCTATCCCATTCCCTAAAAAAATCATCTTTACACCTTATATCGTGGTACTTTTTGACTTAATCGAAAACTCTTTTTTTGTTTACCTACTCAGTACTTATCCTGCTAGACATGTCTTAGCAGCAGATACTGCTGGTTTTGTCACAGCTACAAAGTGGAGTGGCTTTGTCATCATAATTATGATGTTAGTCTATTTAGTGACTTACGACGTACGGATTACGCAACAGAAAAACTAACAAAGACAATGCCTAAGGAACCATAATGAAACTTATTCATTTAAGATTATAGAATGACTTTCCTTGTATTGGTCTGCATCTGATTTTCCCAACAAGTAATAGGGGATCCAATCGAATACTTTTTGTTACAGAGAAATATTAACAACCCCTCCTTATTTTCAAACGCCGTTCGAGTTGATGAATTAACTTACCTCACAATCATCAGCCCAAGTAATCTGTCATAAAGCTGTCACCTGCGCTTCATATAAGTGTCACCGTTGTTTCATATCCTGATATGAAATATCACATACATTTAAGGAAGTAGAGATGAAAAAAGTTGCACAGTTATGTACTAAGACCACTTTGGCTTTAGCCATTAGTTTATCATTAACAGGTTGTTTTTTAGAAGGTGATAACGGAGAAGTAGGCGCAATCGGAATCCAAGGAGTAGCAGGTACGGATGGCGCAAGCGGCACAGAGGGTGCTAATGGGATAGATGCCAATGCATCAATTACTCTGGGTCTTGTTGGTCGTATTCAACTCAACTCAGATGATCCAGAAGGTGCCGCTGAGATTGTTCAGTTTCACAGTGCATCTAGTACCATTTATGCAATAAATAGTGCCGCGGATGAACCAACCATCGAAATAATTGATGCCTCGACCTTAACAAGTGATGTATTGGCAAATCCCCTTTCCAGTGAAAACCTAACTTCTATCACATTAGTCTTACCCACAGAGCAAAACTCAGTGCAATTAGCTGGCCCCACAAGTCTTGCAGTGTCTGGAAACTGGATGGCTGTAGCCATGCCCGCAGCCGATAAAGCAACAAATGGTATGGTATTGTTTTATAACGGGCTTGATACGTCATCCCCAACTTTTGTAAAAGCGGTAGAAGTAGGCAACTTACCCGATATGGTCACCTTCACACCGGATGCCAGCAAAGTATTGACTGCCAATGAAGGCGAACCTAGTGGTGACTACACTATTGATCCAGAGGGTTCGATATCGATCATCTCGATTGTAGATGGAACGCCCAGTGACACATCAATAAATATCAGCTTCTCTGGCTATAACGGTAAACAAGCTGATCTGGAAAAACAGGGCATGCACTTCCCTAATCCTTCTGGGCGCACTATTAATGGATCATTGATTAGCACAACAGTGGCGCAAGATTTAGAGCCAGAATACATCACCACTACTAATGAAGTTGCTTACATAACACTTCAGGAAAACAACGGTTTAGCCGTTGTTGATTTAAGTGACAACAGTGTAAAAGTGATTGGCCTTGGCTTTAAAGATTGGAGTGAGTTTCAGATAGATGGCATGGAAGATGGTACTGTGAGTTTTGGTCAATATGACAATCTGTACGGTATGTATATGCCTGATACCATTGCATCATTTCAATGGAAAGACGCCAACTTTTTAGTGACCGCAAATGAAGGTGACGCTAGGGAGTACTTCTTCGATACATTAAATACTGACGGCGTACAAGATGAAGACTTATGTAATTCTGCAGGTGGCCAAGACTTTGATGAGGATGATGGTTGTTTATCTTATACCGAAGAAACGCAAGGGCGTCGATTGGATTATTCGCCAGGCTCAAACTTAGAGACTATAGCCGGTGACGATCCAAGAGACTTTGACTTCACTGCTTTTCCACTAGGGCGCTTAACAGTGACCAATGTATTAGGTGACAGTGACAATAATGGTGAATATGAAGCACTTTATGCCTACGGTGCACGTTCATTCACTATCTGGGACACTAATGGCCTAGTTGTATTTGATTCAGGCGATGACTTTGAACGCATTACTGCTTCTATCCACGGTAACGCCTTCAATAATAACAACGATGAAAATGCGGGTGACTCGCGCTCTGCCAACAAAGGTCCTGAGCCCGAAGCATTAACCGTTGGCCAAGTTGGGGACAAAACCTATGCCTTTATTGGTATGGAGCGTTTGGGTGGCATTTTTGTTTATGATGTGACCAACCCTTACGACGCTATGTTTGTCGACTATGTGATTAATCGAGATCTTACAGAAGGCGGTGACTTAATCGGTGACAGCGTCCCTGAAGGCATGGTATTTGTTGATGCAACCAATAGCCCAACAGGTAATACTTTGATCATTATTGGTAATGAAGTTAGTGGTACAGTGTCAGTTTGGCAGATTACTGAAAAATAAAAATATTGAACTACAGAAAATAACGAGTATTTCGGGCGTAAAAAAAAGAAAAATACTGAATTTTTATCTTTTTTTGCGCCCCTAATTATTCTCTTTGAACATCATGATTTTTGCTTCGACTTCATCACTCTTAGTAGCTTTTATGCCGCATATTTGTCTTTCATCAAATAGGCAAAAGCGGTGTTGAAGGCGACTTCTTGAAACATCTTTAAGCCTGTGTCGGGCATAGGCACAACTACAGGGTTACGCTTTAATGATTCTTTGATAGCTGTCGGAGACAACGCTATCACGTCAACATCATCGAGTAGCTCTAATGCCGCTTCTAATTTAAAGCCTATAGCACCACCAGCAAACTTTCCTTTCATCGGACGTTGGCGAATGACAATTTGGTCTATTTTATAATCTTGTACTAGCTGCGCAAAGGTTTTTTGAAAATAACGTAGGTCTTTCGCTATTGCGTTTTTAGGCAATGATAGTTTGCGCGTATGGCAATCAGGAATTTGAAATACCTCTTCAGCCAAAGATAACAAACAAATATTTGCATCATTACCACTTAATTCAACACCAATTACCCGCATAACTCTTTACCTTTACTTTTGTTTTTAACTTTAATTGAAAGGATTATAACTTAATTCCTAAAAATGAGTGATACCAATACATCAATAAAACGATGTTGAGTGAAATGTTACTTTATACCAACATACCCAAGCCCTAAATTAACAATTCAAAGGTACAAAATGTTAACTCTGTATGGTTTCGACGTCAGTAACTAGTTCAATATGATTAAACCAGCTTTGGCCATTAGGGTATTGAATATAAAACAGTCACTCTTTATCCCAATCAGTCAGATGAATATCTGAGCAAAAGTTCAATGGGTAAAATACCCGCCTTAGAAACTGACAAGGTATTTTGACTGAAACCAATGTCATTCTTGAATATATTGAGGATACCTATTCAGACATACCTTTGTATCCTGGTAATACGTTTGAAAAAGCTAAGATCAGAGAATTAGTTAAAATGGCAGAGTTGTATTTGGAATTGCCCGCCAGGTGGAGCCACTCTGAAGTGTTTTTTGGACAAACGGTCAATGAACTGACTAAAAAAGAGACCAAACGTGCTTTATGTAAAGGCATAGAGGGCGTGGCCCGCTGTGCCCAATTCAGTCCTTATTTAGCAGGTGAGCAACTTACGGCTGCAGACATCGTATTTCTGTATAGTGTTGATTTGGCTTCAGTGGTGGCTGACAAGTCATTTGGTCTTGATTTACTCGGCATGGCTCCGGGTGCTAAACAACTGATGACTTTATTAAATCAGCGAGAAGACGTAATGAAAATTGCCGAAGACAGAAAAATTGGCAATATAAATTTCAAAAAATATATGGCAAGTCTCACTTAAAAATTTCAATAAGTGATCGATTAATAAAATATTGGAGTAATTTTCTTAGGTCATCTAAATATTTATAGGGAAAAAATGAGCCTAACCGCACACGCTGAATTCAGTTGCCCATATTGTATGGCCAAAAACGATCTGGAAATTGATGAAGAAAATGATTTAAATCAGCAACAAATAGCTGATTGTCAAATCTGTTGCTCACCCATTGAGGTTATTGTAACAGCAGGTTATGACGGCGGATTTAATATTGTCGCCAAAACTGACAGTGAATAAGAGGTCAATGGGTATCTGAATGATAGATGTATTTAACGCCACTCCATCGTTACTCACAAAACTCCAACAAGCAGCAAATGAGAGGTCTTTGCTGCAGTTGGTCGTCAAGCATATCCGTAGCTATGAATTTTCTACGAAAGTAGATAGCGATGAGATAGACATAGCATTTGCTGCCACTGGGGGAATAACTCGCTGGGTGAACAGCGACAACCTAAAAATCAAATGCGAGCCTATGCCAAATAGGCGAACAACCTTTGGGGATATTTTAATTGAACAACCTCAAGGTTATGTCAACCTAGCCACGCCGGCAGGTTTTATTCCATTAGTCGATGTGGTGTATTCACTGGGTCAACTTAGCGTAAAACAAATTAACTAATCTACATATCATACATTATCACCGAGCCACCAATAACAAAGGTAAATTGCCGTTTAGGTTAAGTTGATGATAACCTAAGTTTGTTTGTTTCTATAAGTCAGTATCATATTTATGTTCAGGGTATCTCGCAATAAAATCAGATGGTTTACTTTAGTTTTCATGAGTGTCCATCTCTCCAGTTTCTCACAGCAGTTATCCTTTAATAAATCCAAAAAAAATAAGGAAATGTATTTCAATTACACTTGGTCTGATCATCAAGAAAAAACCTCCGATATATCTTTCTCATTGCCATTTCGCCAATTAAACAAGCAAAATCATAAAAAATTTATACCTAACTTAGCCCAACAATATGTTTATATTGAAATGCATAAAGCCGCTAAAAAAATTGATCCCAAAGAAGCCCGAGTGAACATTCAGCGCCGAGGGCAAGATATTCATATACAAGTCACCAGTAGATCGAACGAACTCTTGGATAAGTGGCAGCGCTCAATGAACCAGGGTCAGCAAAAAGCCCTCGACCAATATCTGCAAGATAATTACTACAGTCACTTTCGTTCTTACTTGGGTCAAAAAGCAATAAAACCTGATCATCTTCGTTATATTTCGGAAAACACAGCGGCTCTGTTGCCAGTAGCACAAGCCATGTACGAGACATTACCCGCCGATAGTAAAACTCGTGCTTATATACATTTAGTGCTCAGCTGGGTACAAAGCATCCCCTACAATGAATTAAAGAATCGTTTAACGTCCAACGGTGCAGGCTATTTACCGCCACTATCTGTGATAGCCAATAACCAAGGAGACTGTGACAGCAAAACAGTATTAATGGCAAGCTTAGTGCGCTCGTTATTTCCAGATGTAAAAATGACCATGGTGTTCCTACCCCACCATGCATTATTAGGTATCGCTCTGCCCTTGAGAAAAAACGGACAAACCTTAAATATAGACGGCATGGACTACTTGCTAATGGAACCAACAGGTCCTTCAAAAATTCCTTTAGGCGAGATTTCCAATCGAAGCGCCCAATACATAGCTGGCAATATGTATAGCCTTGAGGAAGTACTTTAGTTAGCTAAAAAGGATATAGCCGATGCCAATGTCATATGCACGATAATATTTTCCAACAAGTTTTGATGCTTTTATTATATCTTCATCAGAACATATATTTTGGGTATCGAGATGTGTATTGGGTAAATCATGAGTAAACGTGTTTGAAACTTGAGACATTATTTCACCTAAAGAGTTTTCAATTAAGATGGTCAGAGCTTCTGTAAAGGGCTCTCAGGTTTGTAATTGAACATCCATCCAGTCAAGTTTCAGGCATAAAATGTGTTTCTCTATCGGTTAAATGAGGAGGTAATACCACCATTTCACCTTTTAAATAGACTTAACCATACCTTTTGTGGTCGACGAAAAGTGACCTTGATAAATTGTTTTCAATCATGAGCAGGACACTTCATCACAGAGATATTCAGAGTCACCGTCAATAGGAATACATGGCTATACAAAGGCCTTAATGGAGGATGAATGAATGAATGAATAATTTATCCATTCGATGTTGTTCACACCTTACAACCTCCAAATAATATCAAGAAACAGGTCAGACCATAGACAAATACATCAGTTTGCCTGCGGTGTCTAACCTGACCAACCTATCTACAATTGTTCTTCAGCAAATTCTGCCAACCTACTGCGCACCACACCGTCTAAATTAATGGTGGCACTGCCAGAAAAATTCTTAAATTTCTCCACTATATAGGTTAAACCTGATGTGACTGCAGACAGATAATTGCTATCTATTTGCGCCAAATTACCACCACAAATCAACTTAGTGCCTTCACCACAACGAGTAATAATGGTTTTTAGTTGAGAAGCCGTTAGATTTTGTGACTCATCTAAGATCACAATGGCATTTTGTATACTCCGACCTCGCATAAAGTTCACTGATTTAAACTGAATATTGGCTTTTTCTATAATGTAGCTCATAGAGCCTTTTACATTTTCATCATTTTTATGCAGCACTTCTAAACTGTCGGTAATAGCGGCAAGCCAAGGCGCCATTTTTTCTTCCTCCGTACCAGGTAAAAAGCCAATAGACTCAGCAATTTCAGGGGTACTTCTGGTCACGATGATTTTGTCGTACATGTTTTTCTCTACGACCATCTCAAGAGCTGCTGCCAGTGCTAATAAGGTTTTACCACTTCCAGCTGGTCCAGTTAGGATCACTAAGTCAATATGTGGATCGAGTAAGGCATGTAAGCTCATCGCTTGACCAATATTTTTTGGAGAAATCCCCCATGCTCTTCGCCCCATAAGTCGTTCGTAACCAAGGTCTAAGACGTCTAAATGATCACTACTAACAGACTCAACTAAACCTGCAAAGTGCTGGCTCTCATCCAGTAAAAATTCATTGACATAGGCTTGTGGTAACATTTTACGTTCAACAGTGTGAATAGTGTCTCGGCCTTCTGTACGGCTATTCACTGACTTAACTTCATCCCAAAAATTACCCAAGAACTGATGATACCCCTTGGACAAATATTTAATGTCGGTGACCATCTGATCGGTTCGGTAATCTTCCACATATGCCAAGCCAGCCCCTTTGGCCTTTAAGCGCATATTGATGTCTTTGGTGACCAATACCACTTGTTTAATATGTTGAGATTTTTGTAAAAACAGCGCGCTATTAATAATACGATTATCATTTTCGTTACTAGTGAAAACTTGTTGTGAAACAGGCATGCCGTGATCAACAAAAATTGATAGACTGCCAGTAGGCGCTGACTCACCAGCCCCCATTCCTTGCATTGACACACCCTGCATCAAATCTTCAGGTGAGGCGTCGTGAAGTAAGTTTTCCATGGCACGAATAGACACACGGGCGTCTCTGGCAACATCTTTCTTACTATCTTTAATGTAATCCAACTCTTCAAGTACAGTCATGGGAACAACAACGTCGTTTTCTTTGAAGGATAAGAAGGCAAGGGGTTCATGAAGGAGAATATTAGTATCTAATACGTAAATTTTTGAACTGAGTGCTTTTTTTCTGGGCATCCGTCGCTCCTGTAAAACTTAGATAAAATGCCTGCCAGTTAAATCATGTTTTTGATCTGCGTAGGTGTAACGAGTAAAACACTTGTGCTCAAAACATACTTAACAACAAGCTTACAGATGAACAATAAAACACTTTATCTGGACAATCATCTACTTTTAAACAGTACAAGATTAAATTTTTGCTACAATGCGCCCCCGTTGCACGGCAAGTATCAAAAGTAGTAATTTAATAGGTGAGGACAAAACAATGGCTAAGCAACAATTCTTTGCCTTAGGGCAACGCTGGCTCAGTGATACTGAGACTGATTTAGGTCTGGGTACCATTGTACAAATCGAGTCACGTTCGGTCACAGTATTATTTCCAGCCATAGGTGAAAGCCGTGTTTATGCTGCCCAGACGGCACCTTTAACCCGAATAGAGTTTGTGATTGGTGATAGCGTAAAAAGTCAAGAAGGTTGGGAGTTGCTAGTTGAGCAAATACAGGAAAAAGATAACCAACTTACCTATATTGGACATCGAGTTGATAACAACGATGCTGTTGTTCTAACAGAAACCTTCATCGATCATCATTTCCAACTTAATCAGCCAGAGCAGCGATTACTAAATGGCCAGTTCGACGATCCTAAGTGGTTTGATTTACGTGAACAATGTTTATTGCATCAATTTGAGCATAACATCTCGCCATTACTTGGTTTTGTTGGAGCGAGAGTCGATCTTATACCCCACCAATTACACATTGCATCTGAAGTAGGTAATCGCCATGCTCCTAGAGTATTACTGGCAGACGAAGTAGGTCTGGGCAAAACCATTGAAGCGGCATTAATTATCCACCAGCAGTTGTTAACAGCCAGAGCTCAACGGGTGTTGATTGTGGTGCCCTCTAGCTTGGTACACCAATGGTTAGTAGAAATGTTGCGCAGAGTAAACTTGGCTTTTTCAGTGTTTGATGAAGCACGCTGTGAAGCCATGTCTGAAGATGCCGGCAATCCATTTGAAGCAGAGCAACTTATCATATGTAGCCTTGACTTTTTAACCCACAATAGCCGTTACTATCAACAAGCGTTGGAAGCTGAATGGGACTTAATGGTGGTGGATGAAGCTCATCATTTAATTTGGTCACAAGGTCAGCCTTCTCAGCAATACCAAGTTATCGAAAGCCTAGCAAATATCACTAAAGGAGTATTGCTGCTCACTGCCACACCCGACCAACTTGGGCATGAAAGCCACTTTGCCAGACTCAGGCTACTCGACCCTGCGCGTTTTCATGACTATCAAAGTTTTGTGGCCGAGGAAAAACAGTATAGTCAACTGGCGACTGCCATAGGCCCACTTCTCAGTGGTGCGAAACTGAGTGAAGGTAATATTCAAGCTATTGGACAATTTGCAGCCCCTGAGATGTTAAAAGACATCAATACATCTGACTCACAAACTAAAACCAAACTGCTGCACACTTTATTAGACCAGCATGGCACAGGACGACTGTTGTTTAGAAACAGTCGGGCCGGTGTCAGCGGCTTTCCAAAAAGAAAGTTGTATGCCTACTCATTAGTGCAACCCATCGAATATTCATTGTTACAGTCAGAAGATCCAAGCAACTTACAGTTACAGCTGACCCCAGAAAGGCATCCAGACGTGGTGAATAGTTGGGTTGATTTCGACCCAAGGGTCGAATGGTTTATGACTCGGTTAAAATCACTAAAGGGTGAGAAAGGTCCTGACAATTTGTGCCAATGCCAGCACTGCACTGCAATTATCAGAAGCGTTGCGCGTTAAAGCGGGTACACGTTCCACAGTATTTCATGAAGGTATGGGCGTTGTTGAACGCGACAGAGCGGCTAATTACTTTGCCCAGTCGGAAGAGGGCGCGCAAGTGCTAATTTGTAGCGAAATAGGCAGTGAAGGGCGTAATTTCCAATTTGCACACCACTTGATTCTGTTTGATTTACCTTTAGTACCCGACCTTTTAGAGCAACGCATAGGTCGTCTTGACCGCATTGGGCAAAAGCACGATGTATGTATCCATGTGCCTTATTTTGATATGAGTGCACAGCAGGTGTTGCTCGATTGGTATCACCAAGGATTGGGTGCATTCGAACATACCTGCCCCACTGGCATGACGGTATATGAAGAAACCCAAGAGATGTTATATGCCTGTATTCAAGCACCCAGAGATATCCCTAAATTAGAACAATTAGTCAATCAAACAGCTAGCCTACACCATGAGCTCAAGTTAAAACTTGAACAGGGCAGAGATAAATTGCTAGAACTTAATTCGTCTGGCCAAGGTAGAATTGATATCTTTTTAGAGCAAATTTTACAAGCAGAACAGTCACCTAAGCTCGAACTATTTATGACTCGCCTGTTTGATGCTATTGGTTTGCTACAAGAAGACCATGACGAAAGCTGTTATGTGTTGCGCCCCACCGAAACCATGATTAGCCCTCTTCCAGGTTTGGACGAAGAGGGTATGACCATCACCTATGAGCGCACAACAGCAACGTTATTGGAGCATGTCACTTTCCTGAGTTGGGATCACCCAATGATCCAGCATGCTATGGATATGTTGACCACAGACGTGGTAGGTAAAAGCTCGATTGCGTTTTGTCGAGATAAAAGCAAGCCTGCCGGTGCGTATTGGTTAGAATGCTTATTTGTTCTCTCGGCAAAAGCGGCACATGGGCTGCAATTGTCACGATTTTTACCACCTACCCCGGTTAAAATCTGTATCGATGCCAACTCACAATCGATAGACAAACAATTTATTCAATTAGAAGCCGTGCTACCGAAAATGGGTAATCAGCTAGTTAATGCGCTAAAAACTCAGGTGCAAACGCGCTTGCACCATGCCCAGCAAGAAGGCTGAGCAACAAGCTGAGTTTGTAAAAAAGAAGCACGTAAGTCAAATGCAAGCATTGTTAGGGAGTGAACTAGCCAGATTACAAAATTTACAACAGGTAAACCCCGCCATTCGTGATGAGGAAATTGAGCATGTGGCAAATCAGATCGATAGCCTTGTAAAAACCATGGGCGAAGCGAAACTTAACCTCGAAGCAGTTAGGCTGATTGTGAATAACCCGCAATAGGAAATGGCATATGCCAATTCTTATCTACAGCCCACCCATGGCGCATTATCTGAAAATCGTTTCTCAAAATGGTGACATAAAATAATGACATATTAGTACTCAATAAACCTAACGGCTTATTGAGTGTTCCAGGCAAAGAGTAGACAGCTTGTCTACAAGCCCAAGTACAAAGAGTGTTCCCAACTGCGACAGTGATGCATCGATTAGATATGGCGACGTCTGGCTTGATGGTGATGGCCTTAAACAAACCTGCCCACAGACACATGCAAACAGTGTGAACTGCGCGAAACAGCTAAAACTTATCAAGCGGTTACTTTTGATGAGGTGCAGCAATACTCTGAAAAAAGTGATTTACCCCTTATTTGTGACAGGGCAAACTGTCCAAAACAAATGGTCGATCATGAACGAGGAAAAAAAGCGCTAACACATTGACGGGGGCTTGAACGCAACACCTTCACAACAGAGTTGTGAACTAAAACCGGTTACGTACCGTTCGCACCATCTTAGAGTGCATAATGTTGAGTATTCAGTATCCTGTTATAGGTGATAGCTTGTACACCCACGACCAAGCATTAGAGATGGCAAATAGGCTGAACTTACACGCTATGTTTCTTAACTCTCGGCCCCCTTTACAGAACACACTCTGAATTTTGTGTCTCAGACACCTTTTTAACCAGATAATAAACGTCTTTTTTATCAGTCAGAATTCCTATTACTATTTAACTTACTCATTACGTAATATGCCGAACATATTCATGTCATGAAAATCATTATTCCGGTAGCATTTTCGCGCAAAGTTCCCTCTAAACGAACCCCTACATTTTTGACTGATTTTCTGGAGGCTTAATACTAGGTAAAATGAATAACTCAACACAGTTCACATAGAAATACAAACTCTCACTAAAAATAAAATGGATAATGGCCCCCACCGATTCAGTTGTATAGCCTTTGCCCCAATAGTCTTTATGCAAAGACTACCTACAACTGCACTGCAGACAAACTCGTACCAATGTATAAAGCCACAAGTACCTAAGAACTCACCTAATGTTCTACTACGAATAGCCCAACGTATGCCAGTGTTACTGTCAAATTGAGTGTCAAAATACGCGATTAGACGGTCTGCTATCTCAATCGATTTGAAGCGAGCTACATCATAGTGCTCGATGATTTTGGGATAGGAGAATATAGCAAGCAGAGGTTCACGATCATACTTTGTGAGTTTATTAAGTCACAATCGTGGAGTTTCAATCATCGAAAATTCTATATTAGGCATGAACTCTCCAATAAAAATATGAGTTACACCAATATTAACGACATAATCGCTGGTACAAAATTAAAGAACTGCCTAATACTTTCCGATAACATATTCAAATAGGGTTTCAGAGGTATTATTGTTATTAAATTACTTTTTTTCTTTCTTCTCGCTACTATGTGTTCGCAATGCTTAGCGGTTCCTGATAATCAATTGCTAAGAAAATTAGATATTCAGCGTGAGCTCTTTGCTGATACTTATCACAGTTTTGATATTGACGGCCAGTCAATTATTTATGTGTTGCAAGAAAACACCACAGCCATTACTCGCGGTGTAGCAGTCATGATTGCTGACAGTAGCATTCACATATTAGGGCAAGAAGGCTTCTCAAATCTAGCCAATGAGATGAACAAAATTGGTTGGGTCACTATTTTGATACCCGCCCAGACATAGGTTTTATACCTATTACCATTCCAGAGGCTGTGTTAGAAGAAAATCAAGAAACAACGTCTGAAGAAGAAACCAAAATCCTCGCCGATACACAAGAAACCAGTCTCGGTGCACCACTATTAGACTTGGACATTAGCCAATCTGCGGTAACCACGATAGATAATCAGGCATTTGTCAAACACGAACAACAACTAGTTTCTCTTTTACAAGCAGTATTTGAAAAATCCCAAGAGTATCCAGGCTACTTTTTGGTCATCAGCAAAGGCACAAGTGCTGCTTGGCTGAGTAAAATTTATGCCGAAAAGACACTCGTCTCCCCTGACGCGTTCGTGATGGTTAGCCCTTATTGTCCAGACAGAAAACACAATCAGCGTCTCCCAGAATGGATAGCCATTACTCCAATGCCAGTATTGGACTTACATAGCAGTTGGGATAATGGATGGGCACGTAAGACCGTTTCTCGTCGTCAAATAGCAGCAGTCAAAGCACTGAAATTGCAATATAGACAAAGAGAATTGCTTGGGTTTACCATGCATCAGCAACATAGCGCCTATATTGGTAAAGAGATTTATGGCTGGATAAGCCACATGGGTTGGTAATCAGCCTAACGGGTAAAACCCTAAAACAGGGACAGTTCAATAATTCATATGCCAAAATGTATTCTCTGTGAAAACAAAAATTATAGCTATACTTGGGCACATGAACCACCATTACACTAAACGGTTTTTATCAGTGTCCACGGTTAGAAGTTTCGTAAAGAATAAATCCAAACAACTGGCATATTATGTCCGTTTCTTTTTGCAACACAAAATTCCTTATTCAGAACTGGATTTGTTCTTTTGGGATACCATGGAAGAATGGGTACAAGTCAAAAAAGGCAAACATTTGCCTTATGAAAAAACCGAGCAAGTGTTTTGGCATGTATTACATCAAATACATTATTGGCCTCAGCGCAAGTTGATTGAAGACCCATACTTAAGAGGCGAATTAGAAACTTGCTTAGACTGCCTTGAAAGTGAAGGAGTGTATCCATTGCCATTAGACTGCATTGGAATAAGACCCTAGGCTTCTTTAATATCCACTATTAATGCAACATCTTGAGGACATCATAAGTTTTCCTGTACAAGGTATTCACCTTTTTTCAAGACCATGTATATCAAAGCGTTTATTGGCCAACACAATCAATACTAATACAGGGATCCCCATCAATGCAGTGCTTAAGAAAAAGTGCTGGTATCCTATTGTTTCAACAATCGTGCCTGAATAGCCACCTAATATTTTGGGCAGTAAAGTCATTAATGAGCTAAAAATGGCATATTGCACGGCAGTAAATGAAATATTGGTCAGACTAGATAAAAAGGCAATAAAGGCAGCACTAGCTAAACCTGCCGATAAATTATCTGCCGAAATAACCACATACAACAAAGCCATATCATAGCCGACTTGAGTAAGTAACATAAATAATAGATTGGTTATCGCCGACAACAATGCGCCTAAAAACAAAATTTTCAATACCCCAAAGCGTACACTCAATAAGCCACCTAAAAACCCACCTATAATGGTCATTATTAAACCAAAGGTTTTCACCACACTGGCAATTTCAGGTTTGGTAAAACCTAAATCAAGATAAAACACATTGGCTATCACGCCCATCACAATATCGGAGATCCGGTACAAACCAATCAAGGCTAATAATAGCCACGCTAATGACCAACCATATCGTTGGAAAAAATCGTTCACCGGTTCTACATAAGTGATGAGGATTGCTTTTTGTTGCACTAGGCCGCTAGCAATTACTATTTTAGCAATTATACCAGCAACTATTAAGGCTAAGACTAAGCGAGCAAACTCAATCACTGCACCGGCTAAATAGCTGTTAGCAATCAGCGTACTTAATGCTGCTTTTGCCGATACTGCATCAGATGCCGTCAAATAAAAACTAGCCACAAAGCCACTAACGGCAAATATAAACAACAACAAAAAACCTAATTGGCGGTGCTTATCCTGTGCTTTAGTGAGATGGTTTGATTGCGGCTCGCTGACCACTAAGGTGGTTATCACACCGATCGACATCATCGCAGCCATCATTAGATAGGTTTTTTGCCAAGCCAGATAATCATATTCACCCATGCTCGAGCCAAAATAACTGGCTAGCACCAAGGAGCCAGCTCCGGCAATCAGCATACCGACCCGGTAGCCGGCAATGTAGCTAGATGACATTAATGCTTGTAGCTTAGTATCCGCAGACTCAATTCGATAGGCATCAATCACTATATCTTGGGTCGCCGATGAAAAGCCTAATAATATCGCTGCCCATGCAATAACAACTAAGGTTTGCGTGGCCGGGTCAACAAAGGCCATAGCGACAATAGCTAGCATAATCATCACTTGTGACAATAGCATCCAAGCTCGTCGGCGGCCCAAAAAACGAGTTAAAATTGGGATTGGCAAGCTATCTACCAAGGGTGCCCAAACAAATTTAAAAGAGTAACCTAAGGCGGCCCAGCTAAAATAAGTGACGGCTGCACGATCTATTCCCGCCTCACGTAACCACAAGCTTAAAGATGAAAATATCAGTAACAGAGGTAATCCAGCTGAAATACCAAAAAACAGCATTGTGATAACTCGAGGATCTTTAAACGACTTTAGGGTATCTAACCAAGTTGCTTGAGAAGTCTTAGGGGTATCATTCATTAACGGGTTATTCCGTAATCGTAATTAAGGTGACAGTCTTGGCATTGGCATTGGCATTGGCATTGGCATTGGCATTGGCATTGGCAATATCCCATCACTAAGGCAGTCCTTTTGATCAAGTTTATTCAGCAAGTATGACTCGATTTTTGCTTGCCTCTTTTACTGCTTCATCAGAGTAAGGAGAGGCAGAGCTATAGCGGTCACTGTCAAATCTAATAGCAACCTTTTGCTCATCTGATAAGGCGAATAAGAGTTGCGTTTGAGCAACTTCATAGCTCTCTTAAGCCTTTTAGAACCGGCGATATATAATTTCAAACTTTACTATGCTCGGGCAGACGTGGCCATTATTCACATATATGTCGAATCCGCTTCAAATTGATTAAATGGCAATTGGCGCCTTAATATTTGGGTGAGCTTCATAGCCAACAATTTCAAAATCTTCGAACTTATAATCAAATATTGAGTCTGGTTTTCTGTTGATTTTTAATTTTGGTAATGCTGTTGGCTCTCTTGATAATTGTTCTTCAACTTGCTCATTATGATTTGAGTAAATATGTGAATCACCAATTGAAACGACTATTTCATGTGCTTCTAAATCACATTGTTGTGCCAACATATGTGTTAACAATGATAATGATGCAATGTTGTATGGTAAACCCAAAAAACTGTCTGAGCTTCGAATATAAAGCTGTGCTGATAACTTACCGTTAGCTACATAAAATTGATAAAGCAGATGACATGGCGGTAACGCCATTTTTCCGTTTTCTGCATTTTCTTGTGGCGAAACACCTTCGTCAGGTAAATATTCAACATTCCAGCCATGAAATAAAATACGTCTTGAATTTGGGTTGTTTTTTAGCTGGTTAACTACGTATTCAATTTGATTAATAGAACCGCCATCTTTAGTAGGCCATTGAGTCCATTGCTTACCATAAACAGGACCAAGTGAACCATCTTCAGTTGCCCATTCATTCCAAATTTTAACACCATTTTCATTTAACCATTTAGTGTTAGTATCACCACTTAGAAACCAAATAAGTTCATTGGCAATACTTTTAAAATGGAGTTTTTTTGTTGTCAACAATGGAAAACCCTTTGTTAAATCATGTCGCATTTGACGACCAAATACTGAGGCTGTTCCTGTTCCTGTTCTGTCTCCTTTGATTGTACCGTTTTCTTTGATGTCTTTTAATAAATCTAAATATTGTTGCATTCTTACTCGTCTCTTAATACTTCAAAATTTGTGTTTTCTTAAATCCCAGCGCGAATTAAACCACCTAACCCAACTGATTCAAGATAGTGATTTATTTCTTCTCGCACATCCTGCGGATTGTTTAAGGTCAATACTTTGGCTAACAGTTGCTCTGCACTACCCCGGTGAATATTGCGTATTATCCATTTCACTTTGAGTAAGTTATGGTTGTTCATACTGAGTTTCCAATAACCCATTGCAATTAACAATACAACACCACCAGGTTCTCCAGCTAATTCACCACAGACAGTAACCGGCACTTGCAACAATTCAGAATGTTTAGCAATACTATACAAAGCGCTCAATACAGCTGGGTGATAGCTATCGTATAAATTAGCCACACGAGAGTTATTACGGTCTACCGCCAGTAAATATTGAGTTAAGTCGTTACTGCCTACCGAGAAAAAGTCAACAATTTTAGACAGCTGTGGTAATTGATAAAGAACGGCAGGAACTTCAAGCATCACCCCAATTTTAGGCATTTGTAGGTTTTCACCATGCTCTTGGGCTTCTTCTTCTATCTCATAAAAAGCCTGCCTGATAAGACGTTTAGCTTCACTTACTTCACTTACCGACGTTATCATCGGCAACATAATACTTAAGTTTTCTAAACCAATACTGGCTCGTAGCATTGCTCGAATTTGCACTAAAAAAATTTCGGGGTGATCGAGCGTCATTCGAATTCCACGCCAACCAAGAAATGGATTTTCTTCAGAAATAGGAAAGTAAGGTAAAGGTTTATCTCCCCCCACGTCTAAAGTACGCATAGTAAATGGTTTGTTAGGTTCAGCTTCAAGTAAAGTTCGATATAAACTCACCTGCTCTTGTTCAGTAGGAAAGCGTTCCCGCATCATAAAAGGAATTTCGGTACGAAACAGCCCTACACCATCAGAATATGGATTATCATTTTTTTCTGTTTCAAGTGACAAACCTGCGTTTGTAAATAATCGTATTTCGCAATTATCTGTGGTGATAGCAGGCAAAGTATATTCAGAATGAATACGTTCAGATAATAATTGTTCTTCAATAACAAGCTGGTCGAACTCGCGCCTAATAGTTATATTTGGCGAAACAATGACATCACCAGTATAGCCATCTAGTAAAATTTCTTTTTCGTTCAATAAAGCAATAGGTATATTGCTCAGCCCCATCACTGCAGGGACACCCATGGCTCTTGCCATAATCGCCGCGTGGGAGTTGTTTGAACCACGCATAGACACTATGCCCATGAGTTTTTCATTTGGAAACTCAGCCAACATTACGGCGGTGACTTCTTCGGCTATTAAAATGGAATGTTCTGGGATCACGCGTTCAACTTGCTTATCAGCAGTTATTCCCAATATATTAGCCAACACACGATTGCCCATATCCTCAACATCTACAGCACGTTCGCGCATGTAAGGGTCATTCATTGCTTGAAATTGACGATTATAATTCTCTACTACCATTTTTAAAGATGTAGGTGCGTCCCAGCCAGACTTGATTTCTTTTTCAACATCTCGGCCTAAGCTGTTTGCATCGAGTAAGTGGTAATACAGTTGGAAAATAGCGCGAACGTCATCAGGCACTTCACCTTGAATTCGCTCAGATAATACTGCCATGTCTGCCTGCGTTTGTTTCACTGCCTGACGGTAATTTTGAATTTGTACCTGCTGATTTTTACTGCGCTTTGGAATATGATTATGAATACTGACCATCATGTTCTGTAAATAACCCACACCGCGAGCTAACCCAGAAGAGCCTGGAACACCCTTTAGCGATTTTTGCCAATCTTTAGGAATGTTTTCTTGTAAAAGATTAATCGAACCTCGTGCTTTAGCATTAGCAATCTCGACAGCCAACTGCATAGCAAGCGTCACCAAAAACGCCTCTTCGTCTTCACTAAAACGTCTTTTGTGTTGCTGCTGAAGAGTTAATACACCGAGTACTTTGCGTTGATGGATTATTGGGGCACCCAAAAAAGCGTGGTAACTATCTTCTCGTACTTCTGGGTAGTGCTTAAAGCGAGGATGCCTTTGAGCATCGCTAATATTGAGTGGCTCTTCTCGTTGACCGATTAGGCCAACTAAACCTTCAGAAAAACCAACAGAAACTTGGCCTACAGCGGACTTTGCTAAACCTTCAGTGGCGACCAACATAAAATGTTGATGTTCGTAATCTGCCAAATAAATACTACATGAGTCAACTTTTAAAGCTTCTATTAATCTATTTGCCAAACAGCTTAACGCATCATCAAATACTGGAATTTGATTGACTTCTTGAACGATGCGTTTGAGCGTAGTTAGCATAAGACGTATTTATCTCTGATGTATAACGGATTCGATCATTAAGCTTTTCTGCGACGCTTTGATTTTTGATAGTTACCTTGATTCTGCCCTACAATCTCTGGCATAGCAGTAGCAGAAAACTCTTTCATCACACGGCGATACACATCCCGTTTGAAAGACACCACGTTACGCACTGGGTACCAAAAACTCACCCAACGCCAGTCGTCAAATTCAGGATGGCCTGATTGTAGTAAGTCCACATCGTCTTCTTTACAGACGAGCTGCAGTAAAAACCACTTCTGCTTCTGTCCAATACAAACAGGATTGCTTCCCTGCCTAACCAATCGCTTAGGCAGTTTGTAACGTAACCAATTCTTGGTAACAGCCAGAATTTTTACATGTTCTGGCTTTAAACCTACTTCTTCATGAAGTTCACGATACATTGTTTGTTCGGCAGTTTCACCTTCATCAATTCCGCCTTGCGGAAACTGCCAGGAATGTTGCCCATAGCGCCTAGCCCAAAAAACCTGGCCTGACTCATTGCAAATCACTATGCCAACATTGGCGCGGAATCCTTCGGCATCAATCACTTAGACCCCCGAGAACTCAATTCTTTTAATGTTATGCATTCTTCCATAAACTAGTGCGCATTCACAGTAATAAAAAAAGTATTCCAAGCTAACGTGTCAAAAATATTTAGTATTCCAAAATCAGAACCTAAATCTATCCAAGAGCTAATGCAAAGAGCTGATGTTTTAGCAGGGACTCACTCTAGGTGAAGTCGCCGAAATGGCGCGTGTGAAAGTGCCCGTAAATTTCAAACGAGAAAAGGGCTGGACGGGTCAACTCATTGAACTTTGCCTAGGCGCCAGCGCAGGATCTAAAACCCAACAAGACTTTGCCCAATTAGGTATAGAGTTAAAAACCATTCCCATAGACGAACAAGGTTCACCATTAGAAACCACCTATGTTTGTTATGCACCGCTTACTAATATAGCGGGCATAGAATGGCAAACCAGCAGCGTCAAAAATAAAATTCAGCAAGTGCTTTGGGTACCTATCGATGGTAGAAGAGAAGTCGCACCAAAAGATAGATGCATTGCGACTCCTTTTTTATGGTCGCCTGATGTATCGCAAGACGAACAATTGCGCCGCGACTGGGAAGAGTTAATGGAAATGATAGCGCTTGGTCAAATAGAAAACATTTCTGCAAGGCACGGTCAATATCTGCAACTTCGTCCCAAAGCGGCCAACGGTAATGTATTAACTGAAGCTATTGGTAAAAACGGGCAGATTGTTAACACCAGACCAAGAGGGTTTTATTTGAGAAAAGAGTTTACTGGAAAAATCCTACATGCTTTTTTTAAGGATGAAGAAGGTTAACGACAAGCCTGAGTTTTACACTCACACTTATCGCTCAATATTTAATTGTCATTAATTGTTAACTTGGGGTCCTTAACACCATCAACCTAATTTCAGTCATATCTTCCATAGCAAAGGTGATCCCTTCACGGCCTAAACCTGACTCTTTTACGCCACCGTAAGGCATGTTGTCTACTCGCCAACTTGGCACGTCGCCTATCACCACTCCCCCACATCTAATTCGTTCCATGCTTTATGAGCTTTGTAGATATCTCTAGTGAATACCCCAGCTTGTAGGCCAAATTGGCTATTATTGACTTCTTTTAGCGCTTCATCAAAATCACTAAATGAGCTAATAATTGAAACGGGTCCAAATGCTTCTTCAGTATTGATAACTGCATCATTTGGAACGTTCTCCAATAAGGTGGCTTGCAACATGTTGCCGTCGCGCTTACCGCCACATAACAGATTGGCACCCGCTGCAACAGCCTTCTTGAACCCAGTTATCCAGCCGTGAAGCTTCTGATTCTGAAATCATCGGGCCAATAAAAGTATCTTCATTCAATGGGTCGCCATGTACTAAGTTCGAGACTTTATCGGTATAACGTTGTTTGAATTCAGCGTAGATTGACTCATGCACAATAACTCTTTGTACACTGATACAACTTTGACCAGACTGGTAGTAAGCACCGAATACAATACGTTCGATCGCATCATCTAAGTCTGAATCTGCATCAACAACACAAGCTGCATTACCGCCTAATTCTAGGATCACTGGCTTCTTGCCAGCTTTGGCTTTTAGCTCCCAGCCTACTTGAGGCGAACCAGTGAAGCTTAGTAACTTAAATCTTTCATCAGTAGTGAACAAATCTGCACCGTCACGGCTACATGGCAGAATCGAAAAGGCATCCTTTTGGAAGGTCTGTCTCAGCTAAGACTTCGCCAATAATCAATGCACCTAATGGCGTTCTGCTAGCCGGCTTAAGAACAAAAGCACAACCTGTGGCGATAGCCGGTGCCACCTTATGCGCAGCCAAATTTAATGGGAAATTAAAAGGTGAAATAAACGAACATGGACCGATAGGTACCCGTTTGTACATGCCAGTATAACCTTTGGCACGCGGCGTAATCTCGAGGTTTATGACTTCACCATGCATACGCACAGATTCTTCAGCAGCAATTCTGAAGGTATCAATTAGCCGTGTGACTTCTCCACGAGAATCTTTGATGGGTTTGCCTGCTTCGATACATAAAGCATGAGCCAATTCATCAAACCTTTCTTCAAAACGTTTTACACAGTGATTAAGGATATTCTGACGCTCGTAAGGTGCCATTTTATTTAATAAAGGCTGACTTGCTGCTGCAGCTGCAATCGCTTGGTCAATAACCTTAGCATCTGCAAGGGCGGTATAAGTCGCCACTCT
Organism: uncultured Paraglaciecola sp.; assembly: GCF_943787955.1. Taxonomy (NCBI): domain Bacteria; kingdom Pseudomonadati; phylum Pseudomonadota; class Gammaproteobacteria; order Alteromonadales; family Alteromonadaceae; genus Paraglaciecola; species uncultured Paraglaciecola sp. Next base: position 65,114 of record NZ_CALSOK010000024.1, on the reverse strand, counting down.
CATTGGTATATTTATTCGTTATCGCCAAATCTTGATTGGCAAATACGGCTTCATTAGCCAAATAGTAGGGGTAAGCTTTTGCTAACATAAAATCTCCTGGTGATATCGGGATTAAATAGCTTCACTACGCAGGCGCAGTGTTTGATTTAATGTTTTGTCATTTAATGAATAATCCACTGGCACATCAATTAAATGCACACCAGGTTCAGCTAAACACTTTTGTACCTGGGGAAGCAGCTCATCGGCCGCGGCAATACGCCAGCCTTTGCCACCATAACTTTCTACGTATTTCACAAAGTCAGGGTTGCCATAATCCAAACCGTAGTTTTCAAATTCCATATTAGCTTGTTTCCATTTGATCATACCATAAGCATCATCACGCAGAATGATCACCACTATATGTAACTTAAGACGCACAGCAGTTTCTAACTCTTGGCTGTTCATCATAAATCCACCATCACCACATACTGAGATCACGGGCCTGTCTGGATACACCATTTTAGCTGCCATAGCCGAGGGTAAACCGGCCCCCATGGTCGCTAACGCATTGTCCAGTAATAATGTATTAGGCAAAGCTGCTGGGTAATTACGTGCAAACCAAATTTTGTAGACGCCATTGTCGAGCGTGACTATGCCATCATCTGGCATGGCTATGCGAATGTCTCTAACAAAACGCTCAGGCAAGATTGGGAAACGATCATCATTTTCACTTTCAGCTTTATGTGCAAGATAAGCATTATGGGCTTTAGAAAAGAAACTAAAATCCCAGTTGGCTTTTGCAACGATCTGCTCTTTCACCTGCCAAATAGTATTGGCTATATCGCCAATTACTTCTAATTGAGGGAAATACACAGGGATCAACCGCTGCAGGCTCAAAGTTTATGTGTATAACCTGCTGACCATCATTATTCATAAAGAAAGGCGGCTTCTCTACCACATCATGACCAACATTGATGATTAAATCAGCGCGGTCGATGATACGGTGCACAAAGTCACCAGCTGACAAGGCGGTGTTGCCCATAAATAAATCGTCACTTTCATCAAGCACACCTTTGCCCATTTGGGTGGTGACATAAGGGATGCTCGTTTTGCTTACCAACTCTTTAAGCATTTTAGAGGTTAATTTTCGGTTAGCTGCGGCTCCTATAAGCAGCAAGGGGGACTTAGCCGCTTCAATCATCTCTACAGCTTTGTTAATTGCTTTATATTCGGCAATAGGACGTCGACTCGCGCTAGGTGTCAATAAATAAGCACGGGTGTCTTCAGCCGCTATATCCTCAGGCAATTCAATATGCGTAGCACCAGGGCGTTCATCATGGGCTAACCTAAATGCTTCGCGCACCGCTGAAGGGATACGGTCGCCACTGACTAGCTGGGTGGTATATTTGGTAATAGGACGCATCATGTCGACAACATCAATAACCTGAAAACGCCCTTGTTTGCTGGTTTTAACCGGTTTTTGTCCTGTTATCATTAACATCGGCATTGCACCTAACTGTGCATACGCAGCTGGCGTCACGAGATTCGTTGCGCCAGGGCCAAGTGTCGATAAACATACGCCAACTTTACCCGTTAATCGACCATAGGTGGCGGCCATAAACCCTGCCCCTTGCTCGTGACGAGTCAAAATAAGTTTGATTGGTGACTTTCGCAAAGATTCCAACAGGTCGAGGTTTTCTTCCCCTGGAATGCCAAATATATATTCCACACCCTCTGCTTCGAGGGCTTTTACAAATAAATCAGACGCTTTCATGGGCGCTCCTATAGTTTTGTAGGGTTAAAAATAAATAAGGATTTAGTCTGAATTATGTTTTTCTTCTTATATAATCTGTTTGTTACTAGTGCAGGTAAAGTATAAAAAAACGATTAGGTGAATCATTTTTTTATATACAGTCAAACTCCATCAATAATTAACCTTTGAAAATAAGCTTAAAAACGACCTTTCATTGTGTTTGCTTCTAATACAATCTAAAGGTTAGAAGACCAAGGCTGTTCTACTAAGCATTGCACAATATCTAATTGCAATTGGGTTGTCTGCGCTTTTACCAATAAGTTATAAATGGAATTCTTATCGTTTTGTTGCATAACCAAGGCCCAATCATCGACTAAAGTCTTCAGCTTCACATGGATAAGGTTTACAGGCGGACATGGAAAATGATGATTGAAAACGTCTAAATCGTCAACTAAAGCAATGAGTACCTGATTGATATTAGCAGCTAATTCCACACTGTAATGGCGTCTTATTTCAACTGAAAGCATTTGGAAATCTTGGAGTCGTAATGTCAAAAAACTGACAAGTTTTTCAGTTTCAGTTTTAGGTAGATTTTGTTGATACTGCTCACACTTTTTAACTGGCAAACCATCACATAATTTGTATCCAAGAGCAGCCTTACTATTAATACCTATGGTGGTTGGCAGTAAACTAACAATACATTTCGCTATTTTAAAAAGTGCCTCTGTAGAACCTTTTTTAAGCTCCAGTTCAATTTCGCAAATCGGTTCACTTTTGTTTCCCGACGTGACCTCACCTAGATCCCACACTAACTCGACAATGTCACCACCTGAGAATGTAAGCAAATAAATTTGGCGTTTAAAGTGAGTGGTAAAAAGCGGTTCGATTTTAGCTTGCAGTTCTTCAACATCAATAGTTTTGGGCCATGCTGACAAAGGAAATAATCTAAGTTTAGGTAAACTAATATTTTGTTCTTTTGACTCATCGAGTTGTACATTATATTCAGGGCGTTGATGTAATCCACCAATAGACTTTCCAGCAGTTTTTAAGGTTTGCTCATACTTTAGGTTGTTTCCTCGAATTCTCAAGCCGATATCGTGATGTCTTAACGTTCTATCTGGTGTATCAAAATAATGATTGGTTAATATTTGAGTTTCTTGGGTTACACTCGCATTGAGCTGTGACAGCAACTTTGTTTCAATGATCTCACCAGCTTGTTCGTTGGTGAGTAATTTAAGTTCAATTTCGTATTCCATGAAACCTTTTCGGCTGATTAAAGTGCATTTTGACATATTTACCTCACCTTAGCCTTTCAAATTCCACTATACAATCAACAACTGTCGCAAAAAGGTATCATTACTCTAAGCCGAACGGCTTAAACACAAATAGGCTCTTGCCTTTCTTATACCCAAGCAATACCATTTAAGTAAGTTTCTTTAGAGTAAATTTTTTGATTATGAGCAAGCAAATAGTTTTTCTTTTTTTATGCCTCGCTAGCAGCCTTTTATGTGTTCAGTCGCTGGCCCAAGAACCCAATGATAGTGAAGGTGAAATTCGTTATATTTCTGATGATTTATTTACTTATTTACATTCAGGTCCTGGAAGAAATTTCCGAATTTTAGGCACGGTTGTAGCTGGTACTCGCGTGACTTTACTACAAGAGGATACTGAGAAAAATTTTGTCGAAATAATTGACAATAAACAACGCACTGGCTGGGTTGACGCAGATTTTATTAATGTCAATAAAAGTGATAGAACACTGTTGCCTAATCTAAAAAAGCAAGTAGAAGAGACTAAAAATACAATCTTCCAACAGAGGGAGATTAATGATTTACTTAACCAACAAATAGCGTCTCTTACTTCGCAAAATACAAACTTAAAAAAGAAACTGAATGGTGCTGAAAAAGCACATAAAGAAGTAACTCAAACTCTTGCCGAATTCGACCAAACTGCAGAAATGAAATGGTTCACTCGCGGAGGTGTTGTTGCAATCGTTAGTTTGCTCTTGGGAATTATTCTTACATATTTGCCTAAAAAAAGGCGCAAAAACGATAATTGGATGTAGCAAAAAATCACCTGAAAACATTTCAACCAACCTGCATATTTAACCAAGAATTTGGGTAAAAAGGTGGCTAAACTTTCGTGAAAGATGTGATTATTTATTTAATGATTAGCCACATCTTTCATTTACATAATCTAATTAAGCTCAGTCATGATTGATTGGTCTTTCAACTCAGATCTTAACAAATTATTTAATTAGAAAAAGTACCTGTTCATTATTCATACAGCATCTAATTCATGAGTTAGACAGTTTTCTCCCTCCAGACAACAATATAGGTTTTGATACTACTAGCCCTACTCTCAAAACCTCTGCATAATAGGCAAATGGCAACGAATTGGAGACAAATATTATGAAATGGGTAGTGACAGTTTTGTTCACACTATTTTGTCTGCTCCAATATCGTTTATGGTTTGGTAAAAATAGCGTGCCTGACTTTATGATTATGAAAAAAGAAGTAGCGCTACAGATTACCCATAATACGAACTTAAGGCAGCGCAATGGTTTATTAAAAGCCGACATCCATGATTTGAAGATGGGTTTGGAAGCGGCTGAAGAAAGAGCAAGAAATGAACTAGGCCTAATAAAACAAGGCGAAACATTTTATCGTATTTTGCCTTCCCAAGATTAATATTAATGCCATTACGTTCTCAATATTCTGTTGTTGTACCTGCTGCCGGTATTGGTAAACGGATGAAAACAGATTGCCCTAAACAATATCTGCATATCGCCGGCAAAACGATTATTGAACATACCCTCATAAATTTACTTAAACACAAGCAAATTCAACGTGTCATTGTAGTACTGAATCCTACCGATGTATTATTTGCTCAATTACCCATTGCTAGTCATCCATGTATTGAGGTGGTTGAGGGTGGTCAAGAACGCTGTGATTCGGTGTTAGCGGGGCTGAATCATCTACCTGATGATGAAGAGTGGGTATTAGTTCATGATGCAGCACGCCCTTGTTTTACCGCATCAGATTTAACTGCTCTTTTAAAATTAGCAGAACATGGCAGCATAGGTGGTATATTGGCTACACCGGTTCGAGATACTATGAAGCGGGCTGTTAATGTAAAAGTGAACGGACAAAATATCGTTAAAAAAACAGAATCTAGAGAACATTTGTGGCACGCATTAACACCACAGTTTTTCAAACTGGTTACGTTAAAAAAAGCGCTGAATACGGCAATCCAACAAAAGACAAACATCACTGATGAAGCATCTACCATCGAACTGTTGGGCGAAAAAGTATTGTTAGTAGAGGGATGTGCCTCAAATATCAAAATCACTCAACCTGAAGATTTGTTGTTAGCTGAGTTTTACTTGACTCAAAAACAGGCTCAGTAATTAAAGGAGATTTGACTGAAGTATGAGTATTAGAATTGGCCATGGCTATGACGTACACAAATTTGGCGACACAGGCCCCATTGTCATTGCAGGCGTGAAAATTGAACACGATAAGGGATTTATTGCCCACTCTGATGGTGATGTGGTACTACATGCATTATGTGACGCATTATTAGGCGCTTTAGCCTTAGGCGATATTGGTAAACATTTTCCAGATACTGACCCAAGATTAGCAGGAGTAGACAGCCGCAAATTACTTCGCCACGTATACAAGCTCATCACAGATAAGCAATATCAACTTGGTAATTTGGATCTTACTATTGTTGCCCAGGCTCCGAAGATGGCCCCACATATTGAGTTAATGCGCGAAAATATTGCTGAAGACTTGAACGCCAATATCAGTCAAATCAACGTTAAAGCCACCACTACTGAAAGATTAGGTTTTACGGGTCGTAAAGAAGGTATTGCCGCTTACGCTGTGGTTCTGCTGACTCAACAATCAAATAATATCTAATGAAAATAGATCATTGGTCACACCAATACCCAAAGTTGAATATTTTGGGGCAATTAAAATCATCTGCTGAAGACTTCCAAGTCACTGAAATATTAGGTTATGAGCCTATTGGCGAGGGTGAACATATCTACTTGTGGGTTCGTAAAACTGGTTTAAATACTGCTTATTTAGCAGAGCAAATTGCTAAGTTTACTCGATTACCATTAAGAGCTGTGACTTATGCTGGTCGCAAAGACAAACATGCACAAACCGAACAATGGTTTAGTGTGCACCTACCTGGTAAAGGTGAGTTTGATTGGACTCAATTCAATGAGCCAGGTGCTGAAGTACTCAAATCAATACGACACAATAAAAAACTAAGAACTGGGGTGTTAAAAGGTAATCGATTTAATATCATACTTAGACAACTCAGCTCAAAATTTGGGATTGACGAACGACTGCAACAGATAATACAAAGCGGTGTACCAAACTACTATGGATCCCAGCGATTTGGAAACACTCTGTATGATCCCCGCGGCGGTAACTTAGTGTTAGCTGACAAGATGATCAACGGTGAAACTATCCGTAATAGAAACAAACGTTCAATGGCAATATCAGCTCTTCGTTCATGGTTATTTAATGAAATGTTGCACAGCAGATTGCGAAATGGTTATCTCAACAAACCGCTGCCTGGTGACGTGATGCAACTGGCAGGAAGCAATAGCTTCTTTTGTGCACAGCAAATAGACAATAGTATTATTGAACGCATACAACAACGCGACATATACTTGTCAACTCCGTTGTGGGGTAAGGGTAACCTAGCAAGCGAATCTGATGCGTTACAGTTTGAGCAAGATTTAGCACAGCAGCATCTTACAATCGCCCAAACACTTGAAAATTTAGGCCTAAATCAAGAAAGAAGGGCTATTAACTTATTTCCAAATGATCTTGAATGGTCTTGGAAAAATGATGCATTAAATTTAATTTTTTCACTTCCATCTGGCACCTTTGCTACATCAGTATTACGGGAATTGCTAGATGTTCAAAATAACAACTTAGCCAAGGCTTAAAACCCTAGAGCATAAAAATAGGCATGACATGAGATTAACATCACGTAAGGGTGAAAGCCTTGCTCAACTTTTACATAAGGAAGGGATTAGCAATACCAAGGTGCTGAACGCTATAGCCAAAACGCCTAGAGAGATTTTTTTGCCTGATGCCCTAAAACACAAAGCTTATCAAAATACAGCCTTACCTATTGGTCAGGGTCAAACCATATCCCAACCCTACATAGTAGCTCGTATGACAGAGTTATTATTAGAGTCTGACAACCAAGCCCAAACAGTGTTGGAAATAGGTACAGGGTCGGGTTACCAAACAGCAATACTGGCGCAACTCTTCGCTAATGTTTATTCAGTTGAAAGAATCAAAACGCTGCAATTTCAAGCCAAACGACGTATGAACCAACTGGACTTACATAATGTAAAAATGAAGCATGGTGATGGCTGGTTTGGCTGGAGCAGTAAAGGTCCATACGATGCCATAATAGTCACGGCCGCTGCCAGTTCAATGCCAGAGACGTTATATCAGCAGCTGAATGATGTTGGCCGTTTAATTATTCCTGTTGGAGAAGAAAATCAGCAGTTACATTGTATTATAAGACGCGAAGATGAATTTGTATCAGAAATTATCGAAGCCGTTAGGTTTGTGCCTTTAGTAGCCGGAGATATTATTTGAAAACATTAAGACCCAAGGGCGGCTATGCAGGCTTGGCACTAAGGGGAATGTTGATGGGAGCAGCGGATGCTGTTCCTGGTGTATCTGGCGGCACTATTGCATTTATGACAGGTATTTATGAAGAACTAATATTTTCCCTTAAACAATGTGGTGTCAGTGCTTTAAGAATGCTGTTTAAAGATGGTATAAAAGCCACTTGGCAACATGTCAACGGTGGATTTTTACTGGCACTGTTCAGTGGCATTATCATCAGTATTTTAACCTTATCCAGAGTGGTGTTATATCTTCTGGATAATCATCCAATCTTGTTATGGTCATTCTTTTTTGGACTGATATTAGCCGCAGTATGGTCTCTAATAAGACATATCGAAAAATGGACAGTGGGCGTGCTCGCTACTTTCTTAATTGGTGCGGTTAGTGCGTTTCTTATAACGACTATCACCCCAACAACCATAGAAACATCTCCTTTAATTATATTTTTATCTGGCATGATTGCTATCTGTGCCATGATTTTGCCAGGTATCTCTGGAAGTTTTATATTGCTGTTATTGGGTATGTATGCGCCTATGTTAATGGCGGTTAAAGAATTACAATTGGTAACATTGTGTATCTTTGCCAGTGGCTGTGCAACAGGTCTATTGAGTTTCTCGCACGTACTAAGCTGGATGTTTAAGTATTACAAAACAATGACTTTGGCCTTACTAGGTGGGTTTATGCTTGGCTCTTTAAACAAAGTTTGGCCTTGGAAACAAACTATTGAGTCGGTGATTGATCGTCATGGTAAAGAGATACCTCTAGATCAAAACAATATATTGCCACACACGTTTGAAACATTTTACACACAACCCGCCTATATGTGGTATGCCATTATATTAATGCTATTTGGTATGGGAATGGTTGTTGTGCTGGAAAAAATAAGCCAGAGACCAGCTGATAATTAATGATTATCTCGAATCAAAAAATGGCAATATTTAAATATTTGGGGCTTATATTTTACTGTTTTATGGGTGTTGGTTGTTCAAACCGTAATGATCCCGCACCCGTTTCTGAGCTTTATCAAGGTAAAACATTTCGAGATTTTGAGCAGCAGGGCTACTCAGCACAAACATATCAGGTCAAAGCTGGTGACACCTTATATTCTATCGCTTGGTATTCAGGTAAGGATTATAGAGACTTAGCAAGAATAAATAATATTTCAACACCCTACCAGATACAACCTGGGCAACTTTTAACGCTAGTGGAATTATCGAAGTCAATCCGACCAAAGTCAAATAAGAGCAAGACTCTGACCTCAAAAATAATTATAAATCAATCTATTGACCCTTCTAAAAAGCAGGCGTATGGTAAAAGTGTACAAAATACAAACAAAGATCCAATTGGATCTGCTACCGGTCAATTTCCTGATCGAGTCAAGAGTTGGCATTGGCCTACAGTTGAAAATGTTTCACGCGGTTTTTCGGCCAAAGAACAAGGTAACAAGGGCTTAGATTTTTCAGGGAAACTTGGGCTACCAATTTTGGCGGCTGCCGATGGAAAAATAGTATACACGGGTGATGCATTACGTGGGTTTGGAAAATTAGTCATTATCAAGCATACCGATGCTTATTTAACGGCCTATGCACATAATGATAATATGTCAGTGAAAGAACAGCAGTGGGTAACGGCAGGCCAGAAAATTGCCACTATGGGTAGTAGTGGAACCGACAAGGTTAAGCTTCATTTTGAAGTAAGGTACAAAGGAAAATCCGTTAATCCTTTGCGCTACCTACCCATAAGAAAATAATAATAAACAATAAATAATAAAAATTTACAGGAGAAGTTGAAGAAACACTACCGTTAAGGAGTTATGATTATGAGTCAAGAAAATACAGTTGTAGTGGAAGTTAATGCTTTTAGCGATATTGAAGATGCTGTAGAGCGAGAACTTGCCAAAGCCGAAAAAAAAACTGAAGAACAGCTGGAAGATATTCTAGCCAATAAACAAGATAAACCCAAAAACCTTGATGCAACACAATTGTATTTAGGCGAAATTGGGTTCTCCCCCTTATTATCTGCAGAAGAAGAAGTTTATTTTTCACGTCGCGCCCTAAAAGGTGATGAAGCATCAAGAAAACGAATGATCGTGAGTAATCTGCGTTTAGTAGTCAAAATAGCCAGACGTTACAATAATCGCGGTTTAGCATTACTTGACTTGATTGAAGAAGGGAATTTAGGCCTTATTCGAGCCGTAGAGAAATTTGATCCTGAGCGAGGCTTCAGATTCTCCACTTATGCCACTTGGTGGATTAGACAAACCATTGAGCGGGCGATCATGAACCAAACCCGAACAATACGATTACCCATTCACATAGTAAAAGAATTAAATGTCTACCTGCGTGCAGCTAGAGAGCTTTCCCAAAAGCTCGATCATGAACCTACTGCAGAAGAAATTGCTGAGTCGCTAGACAAGCCTGTTCAGGACGTCACCAAGATGTTGCGTTTGAACGAAAAAATCACCTCTGTTGATACTCCTATTGGTGGTGAAAACGACAAGGTTTTGCTGGATGTAATTGCAGATGACAAAGGCCATGGCCCTGAGGAAGATATACAAGACTCAGACATTAAACTGAATATTGTAAAGTGGCTAGAAGACCTAAGCCCTAAACAGCGAGAAGTGTTAGCAAGGCGCTTTGGGTTGTTAGGTTACGAACCATCAACCCTTGAAGATGTAGGGGTAGAAATTGGCCTAACCCGAGAAAGGGTCCGTCAGATTCAGGTTGAAGCCTTGCGGCGTTTAAGAGATATGCTGGGTCACAAAGGTTTAGACTTAGAAGCTTTATTTAATAAGCTTAATTAAATAAGACTATATGCAGGCACCAAATTCAAAAAGCCCCATTTGAGGCTTTTTGAATGATAAAGTGATTTTTTAAATATTTATAATACAGCAATAGCCGCTGCATAATCTGGCTTGCTGGTGGTCATAGCTAACTGTTCAGTCTGGATATTGGGCTAATTCAATGGCTACAGATGATCACGAATTAGTGCATAGAACGGTATTAGTTCAGGGCACACTAACTGCAACAATTACTTTATTGTTTACCTTCATTTTAGAAAATCAGCGTCTAAATTTGGTGAAAGTTGCTTATCTTTGATGTTTATAGCGCCCATTATCTCCACTTTGTATTCTAGAGCTTCACAAAATGTTGCTATTTTTATGACCTTTAAAAATGTGCTGGATAATTCGGCAAAATATCTAAGTAACAATCTTATCCCAGGCAGTTTATTTGCGCCCCTGTTGCCCATTGCAATCCAGTCAAGCATAGTGATCAGTGTTAACTGGCTTAACCAAACACCTCACTTATGGTTAACCGTTGCACCTAGCATTTTAATTACTGCTATTTATGGTTACGTGTATACCTTCACCTTAATGTCAAAACCTAAGCAGCCTGTTTTACAAGAGTAATAAAACGGTAGGCATAAGGATTTAGTGGCTCTGCCCGATGAGCTTCATTATCTGATTCTTGCCAATCATATTTGGCAGCATAATCAGGAAAAAATGTATCACCATCGACGTTCAAATCAATGTGAGTTAAGTAAAGTCGATGACAAAATGCCAAGAAGTGCTTATAAATGGTACCCCCGCCTATTATCATCACTTCTGGGTTCTCTATTTTCTGTTTACTACAATAGTCTGATGCAATATCTATCGCCTGTTCACAGCCGTGGACGACAGTTGCATCTGCTAGCTTAAAATTAATATCAGAACTGACCACTATGTTTAGCCTCCCAGGTAAAGCTTTACCAATAGAAGCATAGGTTTTGCGACCCATAATAATAGGTTTGCCGAGGGTGATTTTTTTAAAGTGTTTTAGGTCTGCAGGTAAGTGCCAAGGCATAGCATTATCCGCACCAATGACTCGGTCATTGGCCATCGCAGCAATCATTGATATCTTCATTTTTTGAATATTTATTTTGATAATTAAGAGTTTTATATTACACAACTTAACTTACAGTTGACATGATCAACCTAGGATAATATTGATAATATTGATAATATATAAAATGCAGACATTTGTGCAATGTAAAGTATTAAACATAACGTTCGCTGTATAAGTTATGAAATTTGCTAACCTGAATAGACTATCAAAATACGTTTAATAGCTTAGGACTTATCTTGCCATTACTGAATTTATTTTGTGGGGATATAATCAATCACCTAAAATTTATCTTGCACAGCCTTATTAAGGTTCGCTTTGTTAAAGCATCACGTGTCGTAGTTTATACTTTAAAGCAAGTTATTTAGTTTCAAAGCTTTAACTACACCACCCCCTGAATATGATAGACAATACCCTTTGCAATATAAATGATAATAAGTCTGTGTGGACCATGTGCTAAGTAGACAATGAAACAGAGCCCCTGAAGCGAAAATTGCAGGTACCCTACGGGTCTACTTTTTGTCGTTGCAGTCGTCAAATTATCGGGTGTTGCAGAAGATTATTTATCGCAGATGGATAAGCTGATTTTAATGAGAAAGGATAGCAGCGGTCAGATCATATAGGTGTTAAGTCTACTGCTCACAATCTGACTTCGAAACTCTATTTCACTTATTGGCAATAATGTGTCCGTTATTGGTTGTGACAAAATACAAAAGAAAAATTTCTTACATATTAGTGAGAAAGCAGCGCACTAAATGCCTACAATTTTTTTGAAGAAGTAAAGTCTCAAGAATAATTTGCCGACTTTTTTTATAGAACATCATTATTTCAATCTTACAGACGAAGCGACAAGTTGGTTTCGTAATCTATACAAGTCAGCTGACAACAAGCCAGAAAACTCAATAATCATGGCTATGAATTTGTGCAGGACAAGCGTATTTATAAGGCAAAATTATCACCTAATGCTCAAAACTTACTATCAAGAACGTTGAGTTTGATTTCTTCATCACTGTAGCAGATGAAACACCGCGACAGGCTCGATGTGCGTCATACGTATTTAAGGAATGACGCGTTCATTGATTATCTTTTGGTATAAACCACTTCTACGCCAGAGTCATCATCATCATCATCGAAGTCGTCATCATCATAAGCACCTTCGATGGTATCTTTGTGATAAGTATCCCATTTGAAACCTGATTCTTCATCTTTAATTTCAGGTTCAACTTCTGATGGCAGTGCCTCAATGAAGTCCATAGATTTCATACACAATGAATGGGTACCAATTTTCTGGAATGCTGAAATTTGGAAATACTCACCTTGCCATTCAAGTGCATCTGCAATCTGCTTACACAACTCATCAGCTTCATCTTCGAGCATCAAATCGATTTTATTAAATACTAACCAACGTGGTTTAACAGCCAATTTCGGGCTGTACTTTTCAAGTTCTGCGACAATGGCTTTAGCATTTTCTACAGGATTTGAACCATCTGCTGGCATTAAGTCCACCAAATGTAATAACACACGACAGCGCTCTAAATGTTTTAGAAATTGAATACCAAGACCTGCACCTTCAGCTGCACCCTCAATCAATCCAGGAATATCAGCGATAACAAAACTTCGCATTGAATCTAAACGCACCACACCTAGATTTGGCACCAACGTAGTAAAAGGATAATCTGCTACCTTAGGTTTAGCTGCCGAAACACTGCGGATAAAAGTAGACTTACCCGCGTTAGGCATACCAAGTAAACCAACATCAGCAAGCAACATAAGTTCTAATCTTAAATTTCTGACCTCACCCGGTGTACCGTCAGATTTTTGTCGTGGCGCGCGATTAGTACTGGTTTTAAAGCGAGCATTACCTAAGCCATGAAAGCCACCTTGAGCCACTTTCATGCGCTGTGTATGCTTTGTTAAATCTCCTAATACTTCACCCGTATCACTGTCAGTTGCACGAGTTCCAACGGGTACTTTGACTTCTAGATCAACACCGCCTCTGCCAGTACAGTTTGCACTTTGGCCTTTTTTACCATGCTCAGCACGATGGAATCGTTCAAAACGGTAATCTATCAAAGTATTTAAGTTTTCATCTGCAACTAAATAGACGCTACCGCCATCACCGCCATCACCGCCGTCAGGACCACCATCAGGGACATATTTTTCGCGGCGAAAACCTACTACGCCATTACCGCCATTACCTGCATCAACACGGATATCAGCTTCATCTACAAATTTCATTACTTAACGACACCTTGAATGTTACTCAATTGAGTCCAGTATAGTCTGTTGAACCTTAAAATGGATTCACTTTTTACCAGTTCAACAAAAAGCCCCGCATAAAGCGGGGCTTTTTAAAAATCTATGTGCTATTGCTAATTAAGCAACGATGCTCACAAATTTACGATTTTTTGGACCTTTTACTTCAAACTGAACTTTACCATCTGATAAAGCGAATAAAGTATGATCTTTACCGATCCCCATGTTGTTACCAGCGTGGAACTTAGTACCACGTTGACGAACAATAATGTTGCCGGCTAAAACTGACTCACCACCGTAACGCTTAACACCTAGGCGTTTGCTTTCCGAATCACGGCCGTTGTTAGTACTACCACCAGCTTTTTTATGTGCCATTTGTATATACTCCTATTAAGCGCTGATACCAGTGATTTTCACTTCCGTGAACCACTGACGATGACCCATTTGGGTACGTGAATGTTTACGACGACGGAACTTTACGATTTTAACTTTATCGCCACGCCCATGCGTTACAACTTCTGCTGTAACTTTGCTACCACTTACAAAAGGAGTACCAATTTTAATATCGTCACCATTACTTACCATTAAAATGTCATCAAATTCGATTGACTCACCTGGAGCCACTTCGATTTTTTCTAGGCGAAGGGTCTGACCTTCAGCCACACGGTGTTGTTTGCCACCACTTTGGAAAACCGCGTACATAATTAAACTCCGCACTGTGTCTCTTGACACTTATATTCAAAAACAGGCGGCGAAGTGTACGTGAACAGATAACACCTATCAAGCACATTTCTGAATTAATTTGGTTAAATATCAAACGCATTAAACTCGTTAAAAGTTTTTCACACAATTAGACTAAAGTGCTACTAGATACCCCGAAAAATTACTGTAAAATCCATCATCTAATCTGCAGCTAACAACTGAACTTCATTCTAAAATGGGTACAAACGCCAGTATGAAATTAGAAACAATTAATCAACTCGCTCATAAAGATATGCTGGCGGTAAATGCGCTCATTCAAAAGCAAGTCGATTCAGAAGTATCGTTGATTAACCAATTAGGCTTTTATATTGTCAATAGTGGTGGCAAACGTCTAAGACCACTTTTGACTATACTCGCCGCAAGAGCCTTGGACATTCAAACGGAGCAGCATCATACCTTGGCCGCTATTATCGAGTTTATTCACACTGCCACACTGCTTCACGATGACGTAGTCGACGAATCAACCATGCGCAGGGGAAAAGAAACGGCAAACGCCGTGTTTGGAAATCAAGCCAGCGTATTAGTGGGTGACTTTCTTTATACCCGCTCATTTCAAATGATGGTAAGTTTAAAACAAATGCGGGTGATGGAGATTTTATCTGATGCGACCAATGTTATTGCAGAAGGTGAAGTGCTGCAATTAATGAACTGTAACGATCCCGACATCAGCGAAAAAAACTATATGCAGGTTATTTATAGTAAGACAGCTCGTTTATTTGAAGCTGCGACATTACTAGCAGCCGTCCTTACTGACCAAGATAGTAAAATTGAAAAGGCGATGCAGGACTACGGTAAATATCTTGGTACGGCTTTTCAGTTGGTAGATGACATACTGGATTATGCTGCAGACAGTGAAGATTTAGGAAAAAATGTAGGCGATGATTTAGCAGAAGGAAAACCCACTTTACCATTGCTTTATGCCATGTGGCATGGCAATAAAAGCCAAAGCATCATGATTAAAGAGGCCATAGAGACCGGCGATGGCATGGATAAGTTTTCGCTAATAATACAAGCGATGCAGCAAACCGGCGCATTAGAGCACACTAAGCAACTAGCCTTAGATGCTGTCGACAAATCCATAGCAGCGCTTACGCCTTTACCTGAATCCCCTTACAAACAAGCCCTAATAGCATTGGCCCATATTTCGGTGGAGAGAGCAGCATAATTGACTAAAATATGAAATCTGCAGACCATCAATACAAAGTATTTGAAACCCTTAATGAGCTTATTAAATTTATCTACAAATAAACGACCCTGCTTTGCGGGCGCAGTCCTTGCTATTTCTTGCTGTATTGAACAGTCTTGCAACATAACCTTCAATATCAACGGTACCGCTCGATTTTTTGCCACAACTGAACAAACACTTCTTGTACTGTATCCTCAGCCATATCTTTTCACCTGCCATTCGATAACATAACCCATACACTTGCCCAATCTATACTTGATACAACAGGCTGTATGCTTGTTTATCTTGGCTTTACACAGCTTTTTTTAAGTTCCACTCACTTTTTGTGGCAAGCTTATGTTAAGCATGAACAACGTTTCCTAGGATAGTCAATCTAACGTCTTAATCTTATTGTGTTAAAAGGTTAGTCGCAGATAAGATCTTTAAAGCTTAAAACACTAAAAATAATTAAAATGAGCGAAAATAATATTGGAAATCATTGGTTTATATTCAGGAAAATTATCTGTCATTGGTGAAAAACTCAGCCAAACCGGTATCTACAAACAATCAGTAGAGCAAGTTTCAGTGAATGAAATGGGCATAGTAGGCGATGTTCAGGCTGATAAACGTTTCCATGGGGGCTCTGAAAAAGCATTACATCAGTATGCATTAAGCAGCTACGAAAAAATCATCAAGCGTTACCCTCTTTTACATAAAACAGCGAAACCAGGAACGATAGGCGAAAATATATCTGCTACAGATATGAACGAGCACAATGTATGTATTGGTGATATCTACCAAGTAGGTAACGCCATAATACAAGTTAGCTCCCCGCGTATCCCTTGTTGGAAAATTGATGCTAAGTTTAAACAACCTAATGTAAACCAGTTCATTAGTCTGCATAGGCTTAACGGTTGGTATTACCGTGTATTACAGCCAGGAAATATTTCACTAACAGATGTATTCTTTTTACAACAAAGACCTAATACAAAAATCACTGTTGATAATATGCTTAGGGTTATTGATGGTGAAACTGAACCGCGGCTGGTAGAGCTTGCGACTAATGCCACTGGCCTTGATCCTGAATGGAAAAAACAACTACAAAATAAATATCCTTTAGTGTAGATAGTGAGTCAATATCGAGCAAAGCTTATGAGGCAAAACAACAATTTGCGCTTATTCTGCTGTCGTCTAAAAAAACGATGTAGGTCTTATGTTTAATGATAAAACCTTTGGTGAAAGACTTGAGGCGTCAGGGCCATTTGACTCTATGTGAACCCAAAAGGCGCAGCTCAACCATTTAGAGCAAGTGGATGATGGGCTATTTAGTTTGATAAAAGAAGCCTATGAACAAGCGACATATCAATTTTCAGGACAAACAACAGGCATAAAAAAACACCGCTAACTTAGCAGTGTTTTTAGATACTCAAATCAATTAGCGATTAGGCTTCTTGAATTATTACCAATTTGATAGTGGCAGTAACGTCTGAGTGAATTTGCAAATCGATTTCAAATTCGCCAGTTTCACGTAAAGTACCAACAGGTAATTTAACTTCAGATTTAGTCACTTCAACACCAGCAGCAGTAATTGCAGCGGCTATGTCGCGTGTACCGACTGAACCAAACAATTTACCCTCATCACCAGCAGGAGAAGCAATAGTCACTTCACCTAACGCAACGATTTTATCTGCACGGGACTGCGCTGCAGCATGTTGTTCAGCAATTTTTGCTTCCAATTCAGTACGGCGAGCTTCAAATTTTTCAACATTAGCTTTAGTAGCCGGAACTGCTTTACCTTGCGGAAACAAGAAGTTGCGCCCATAACCTGATTTTACAGTGACTTTGTCACCCAAGCCGCCTAGGTTAGCGATCTTGTCTAATAGTATTATTTCCATCTTTGCTACCTATGATTACTTGTGAGAATCAGTATATGGAAGCAACGCTAAGAAGCGCGCACGCTTAATTGCAGTTGACAACTGACGCTGATATTTCGCGCTAGTTCCAGTGATACGGCTAGGTACAATTTTACCACTTTCTGTGATGTAGTTTTTCAACATAGCGATATCTTTGAAATCTATCGCAGGAGCATCAGCAGCAGAAAAACGACAGAACTTACGACGTCTAAAAAAACGAGCCATTATTTATCCCCTTCTTCTACAGGAGCTTCAGCAGCAGTTTCTTCAACAGCAGCAGCAGCGGGCTTTTCAAAAGGTTTTTCATCACGCTTTTCACGACGTTCTTCTTTAGCCATAGGGGACTGTTCAGTAACAGCATCTTTGGTACGCATAACCAGGTTACGCAGAACAACATCATTAAAACGGAAAGCAGTTTCTAGCTCTTCAACAGCTTCAGCAGTTGCTTCGGCGTTTACTAAGACATAATGTGCTTTATGAAGTTTATCAATTGGGTAAGCCAATTGACGACGGCCCCAATCTTCTAGGCGGTGGATAATGCCACCTTCTTGGGTAAGAATTCCAGTATAACGCTCGATCATACCTGGAACTTGTTCACTCTGGTCAGGGTGAACCATAAATACGATTTCATAATGACGCATGTATGTTGCTCCTCACGGTTGTAGCCTCGATAGCACAGTCAAGCTATATAGAGACAAGGAACTAAAAGTAGTGACTGTTTTAAGCGGCGTGAAGTGTATATAAACTGGACGTTAACCACAAGGTTTATTTGGCTCTGCAGCCGTAAATAGAATGTTTTCGGGGATTTAGTGTGAACAGGGTGATTTCCGTGAAACTTATGTCGCTAAGAGATTATTGACTTGAATCTCTGCGAGTCGACATTTGGCAAGTACCAGCCTCTCAGAAAACCAGTCACCGCCGGCCCGTGCATATAACTTTATAATGGTAAAGCCAAAAGCAACTTATGCAATATACTAAATATTGAACTCTTGGCCGTTAAGACTATTTAAATTTCAGATGTTGAGTATATCAAAAACGCATTTTTCTACTTAATATCTGAATGTTAAAATAGGACGCCATTCCGGGGAATGGTTAAGTTAAGGTGATTTAATTTCATTCACAAGTACTTCTATTTGTAGCGAAGTTGTAACTATTAAAAGTGTTTGGCAACTTTTAATAGTTACAGGTTAAATACAAATAAAACATTTATTATTATCTGCCAGATACCTTCTCCTCACTCTCCCATAATCGCCAGACCATCCCAAGGCCATAGGAGTATGTGCTTTTGTCTATAAAAAGTGGGCTATCTTCATTTGCTGAACCTGAATGAAGTGATGCACGGGCAAAGGTAAAAATTCGAATGTCTTCGGTGGCATTAAATGACAGACCAACAGATAAGTCTGTGCCCAAATAACCACTACCAGCATCGTAGGCTGAACGCTGTTCGGTAACAAATGCGCTATCAACTTGATAAAAATAATCGTGCAATTTTTCACTTGCCCAAGTGGGTGACAAGCTAACAGATAAGGCGGTCTTTTCACTTAGCCATCCTCGCTGGCGATAACTTAGTACCGGTTGAAACACATAACCTCGTTTATGGATGCTCGAAAAATCAGTTGAAAATACAGCGCGAGCTTGCAAGTTTAAGAGCAGTTCTGCTTTGCCATGCTGTTCAAATTCAAATTTTGATAACTTTAATTTAAGCTGCGGTCCCAGCTCAAAAATAAAGTCTAAATCAGGCATGCCTACCCTCGCCTCGTTACCCTCTGAATTAGCGTTAAAAGAACCTGCCAACGATAAGTCGAGTTCATACCAACTTTTATCTATTGCCACTGCCCGGGCAATTGAACCATCACCTATACGTATGGTTTCACCGCGGTAAATAAAATAGGGAGCTGCAATAACATTACTCTGACTTTGTCCTGCGCCAGGGTATTCAGGCGAACTAAAAACCGCAGCCAATACACCCGCTTCCCACACAGGTCGCATATCATCTTCTAGGGCAACCTCCTGCTGAGCTATGACTTGGATGCTCGCTAAAACGAACAACAATAATACCAAATATTTTACACAGTAAAATTGACCATTTTTTGCAACCAAAATTAATCCTCCAATAAGTAATGACTATAGATAATCGACTGTTTACTCTGTGATGCCAGCAAAAGTTCCAGTACTAATAGTAATACAGAAAGCTATTCACTTAACCTATGTCAAACGAATGCAGTGAAATAACGTATTTATTTTAATTTTTTTATTAAAAAAGCCTTGAGATCATTCCTGCTAACCCCATCTCTGGACGCAGAACGTTGTTCTATTAATAAGAATTCTAAGCAGATGATGCGTCTTCTGCTTAATCACCGCCTTTATGTAAAGGCACATAACATTATTAACATTGGAATTTTCAGGAGATTTGAAAATGGCAATTCGTCCTTTAAACGATCGCGTTATCGTTAAGCGTCACGAACAAGAAAGTAAATCTGCAGGTGGCATTGTGTTAACAGGCTCTGCAGCAGAAAAATCGACTCGCGGCGAAGTTATCGCTGTAGGTAATGGCCGTGTATTAGACAACGGTGATGTGAAAGCAGTTGACGTTAAAATCGGTGACATCGTAATTTTTAACGATGGCTATGGGGTTAAAACTGAAAAGTTAGACGGCGAAGAAGTGCTTATCCTTAGTGAAAGCGACATCTTAGCAGTAGTCGAATAAACCCAATCCAATAACAGAATTTTAGAGGAATAATTATCATGGCAGCTAAAGAAGTTCGTTTTTCTGATGACGCTCGCGCGAAAATGTTGGCAGGCGTAAACGTCCTAGCTAACGCAGTAAAAGTTACCTTAGGGCCTAAAGGTCGTCACGTAGTATTAGACAAATCTTTTGGTGCACCTACCATCACTAAAGATGGTGTATCTGTTGCCAAAGAAATCGAATTAGAAGATAAATTCGAAAACATGGGCGCGCAGATGGTTAAAGAAGTCGCTTCTAAAGCCAATGACGAAGCCGGTGACGGAACGACTACTGCAACAGTATTAGCTCAAGCTATTGTAACTGAAGGTTTGAAATCAGTTGCCGCAGGCATGAACCCAATGGATCTTAAGCGCGGTATCGACAAAGCAGTGATTGCTGCAGTTGAAGCGTTAAAAGGCCTTTCGTTCCTTGTGCAGACAGCAAAGCGATTGCTCAAGTAGGCACTATCTCTGCTAACTCTGACGCTGAAGTTGGCGACCTCATCGCTGAAGCAATGGACAAAGTAGGCAAAGAAGGCGTGATTACAGTTGAAGAAGGTCAAGCCTTCAAAACGAATTAGACGTAGTTGAAGGTATGCAGTTCGACCGTGGTTATCTGTCTCCTTACTTCATGAACAATCAAGAAAACGGTACTGTTGAATTAGAGAGCCCTTATATTCTTTTGGTTGATAAAAAAATCTCTAACATCCGTGAATTACTTCCGACTCTTGAAGCGGTAGCAAAAGCCTCTAAGCCTTTGTTAATCATTGCTGAAGATGTTGAAGGTGAAGCACTAGCCACACTTGTTGTAAACAACATGCGCGGTATCGTTAAAGTCGCAGCCGTTAAAGCGCCTGGTTTTGGTGACCGTCGTAAAGCGATGCTTCAAGACATCGCTACGCTTACCGGTGGTACTGTGATTTCTGAAGAAATCGGTCTAGACCTTGAAAAAGTGACACTAGAAGATTTAGGTACAGCCAAACGTGTCGTTATCAACAAAGACAATACTACTGTGGTTGACGGCGCAGGCGAAGAAGACATGATCAAAGGTCGTGTTGCTCAAATTCGCGGACAAATCGAAGATTCATCTTCTGACTACGACAAAGAAAAACTACAAGAGCGTCTAGCTAAATTAGCTGGCGGTGTTGCCGTTATCAAAGTTGGCGCAGCCACTGAAGTTGAAATGAAAGAGAAAAAAGCCCGCGTTGAAGATGCACTTCACGCAACTCGCGCTGCAGTTGAAGAAGGTGTAGTAGCCGGTGGTGGTGTTGCACTAGTTCGCGCGGCGTCTAAAGTTGCAGAACTAACGGGCGACAACGAAGACCAAACACACGGTATTAAATTGTTACTTACGTGCAATGGAAGCGCCTATGCGTCAAATCGCAGCTAACGCCGGTGCTGAAGCATCAGTAGTGACTAACGAAGTGAAAAATGGCGCTGATAACTACGGTTATAATGCTGGTAATGACACTTACGGCGATATGATTGAAATGGGTATTCTTGACCCAACTAAAGTCACTCGTTCAGCCCTTCAGTTTGCAGCATCAATCGCGAGCTTGATGATCACGACTGAATGTATGATCACTGACGCACCTGTTGACGCAGCTCCTGCAATGCCTGATATGGGCGGCATGGGTGGCGGTATGGGCGGAATGGGCGGCATGATGTAATAGATTTTAAATCTATTAGTCTAGCTCTAACCATTTAATAAAAAAGCCTGAATAGTGATATTCAGGCTTTTTTATTGGCTGCTTATCAATATTTAATAATACCTTTCTTATGTTTTAATTGTGGGCAAGTAAAAGCTACCTTCCTGCCAAGCTTAATGCCTTCTTTGAGCGAGCAGCCGACATTGCCCTTCCTTATACTCAAGGGATTACGGCAACAGCCGCCTTACACCGTTCCAATTTGTGTGAGAAGTTTGTGCTTTTGAGTATATAGCTATGGCTTGAAAAAAACTGGTTATAACGCTCTTGCTTGCAACCATTGCGGACAGTCGAGCTAACAACGCAGCGCAACCTTAGCGGACAGTTGAGTACTCATAAGGTCAGGAGATGCGTCATAGCTGACCTAAGCGAAGCCGGTTTTTAACCTCGTTACTTTTGGCTAATTCATTCAATTTTAGTATTTCGGCTCGGTACGTAACCTGATGTGATGGTCTGGTTGATGAGCCATACCTTCCAGCACAGCTATCATTACGCCTATCTTCGTTGTACTTGCTCTCAATAGCGGACTATTGCTTCACAAGCTCACCTCGACAAACGCAAGAATAACAGCACTGGATGGTTTTATTGGCTTAGTAAAATAATTGTAACCATCGAGCTTAGAAGCTATAAGTTGCCGATACACGGAAACTTCGAGGCGTACCTGGCTGTACCCAAACAGATGCATAGGAGTTAGTGTAATACTCTTCGTCAAATAGATTGTTCACTTCAGCGCGCACAGTGAGTGAGTCGCTTAGTTCATAGCTGGACGCAAGTCGTACCGTCGTATACTCAGGCAGTTTGAAACTTGGGTCACCAAACTCACCACTTCTTTCACCCACATAAACTAACCCAGCTATTAAATCTAGCGCTCTACCGGCAAACTCAGCTTGCTGCACAATTTGCAGACTCAATTGATTTTCAGCAATATTCAGCAGATCTGAGCCGGCAGGAATAAAGTTATAAGAAATAAAATCGGTATAGTCATTTTTGGTTTCAGCATCAACATAAGAATATGAAACCCATATGCTTAATGTATCCGTAATATCACCTGTTAAATCGAGCTCGACGCCTTTACTCGCTGCTTCACCTATGGCTGTTGCGTTAAAGTCGGCATCAAAAGTCGCGATGTTAGATTGTTTAACATTAAAGACGGCGAATGTGCCCGACAGGGCTCCGTCATTTAGAGCAAACTTTACACCTACCTCTGCTGATTCTGATTGATTAGGATCCAAGCCGTTCTCATCCGTTGCGCCAGAAAGAGGGCGAAAGTTTTCGCCGTAGGTGGCATAAAAAGACAAAGCGTCTGAAGCTTTATATACGACACCTAATTGCGGGCTGAGTTTTGATTCAGAATACTCAGAGACGCTATCCGAGCGACGATTAATCAGCTTTTGCTGATAGTCATCAAAGCGCGCACCTAAACGAATATCCAGTTTGTCGGTTAAGCTAATTTGATCTTGAATGTACACGCCCACACTCTCTTGTGTTTCAACACGATCAATATTACCGGCCAACGCCAGAGAAGATTCAGGATAAAGTCCGTAGGTCGGATTAAAAATGTTAATGCTTTGGTCAGTTGATCTGTCTCTAAGGGCAAACTGATCATTTTCAAATTTATCTGCATCAATCCCTACAATAATACTGTGCTTCAATGCACCGGTATCAAAACTACCGCTTAATTCTGCTCGAAATACTTGATAGACCGCATTGTAGTCACGATAACGGCTAAAACGCCCAAAATTGCCGTCTTCGTCAGGTGCTGAAAAGCCATTTTCCGACGCAAGTCCCTCAAGAGAGGTATCACGATAGTTAAAACCAACAAGTGCACTCCAGTCGGCATTTAAATCTTGTTGAAATTCGATTTGGTGGCCAAGTACATCGGTTTCTATCTGCCCATACCCTGGCTCACCGAGAAAACGACTTTCTGGTATGACACCCAGCTCCCCATCAATCGCTATCACACCACGATCAAATGGAATTTCCTGATGACTGTATTCGAGTTCGTAAGTAAGCTGACTGTCATCACTAATTCTCCACAAAACAGATGGACTTAGCCCTTGCTTGGTTGTTTCAACTGTGTCGCGAAAACTTTCTGCATCCTCATAAAAACCAACCAATCTGATAGCAACGTCATCTGAAATAGCCGTATTGACATCTACATCGGCACGCGCGGTACTGAAACTGCCGACTGATACGCTGAGCTCGGCTTTTTCATCAAAGTTAGCGCGTTTAGTGACTAGGTTGATCGTACCACCTGGCTCACCACGTCCAAACAACGCAGCACGTGGGCCTTTTAATACCTCAACAGACTCAATGCCCGATAAGTCACGGGCTCCACCAAAACCTCGGCCTGCATTAAAGCCATTAACCAAATAATTACTAGGCAAGTTTTCATCGCCCACAAAACCACGCACGGCAAAACTATTCCAAAGCCCACCAAAATTGTTTTGTCTGGACACCGAGCTTGATAAATCTAAAGCTTGAACGAGATCAAAAGCCCCAGCATTTGCCAACACTTCAGAGCTGATAAGTAATTCGGCCTGAGGCGTTTCCAAAGGACTAAATTCACCACGATATGCTTGGCGAGTGCCAATAACAGTAACAGTTTCAACGGCGCTTGTATCTGCCCCAGTATCTGCATTACCGTCTTGAAGCGTGTTATTTGCCTGTGCTGCAGAGGCAGCAAATATCCCTGCTACACAAATCGCTATGTAGGCTTGTTTAAATCCATTCTTACTGTTCATTCTGCACCTTTTTATAATTGTGTGTTGAATCTTTAAATTGAGGCAATGATGTTAAATGCGTTTTATCAAACTTTTCTTGAGCAAATAGCCATGGGTAATAAGCCATGCGTAATGCTTTGTGGAAGTCTCTAATATCCTGTTCGTACTCAAATGCAGCAAGCGCGTCAGTATTGGCTAAGCGGTTGAGTTTTCGTTGCAACAGTAGAGGAGGCGAGAGCAAAGTAGCGTAACCCGCTAGCTTGTATTTATTAGCAGCCGCGGCACGGTAATCATTTGAAAACTCACCTGCGGCTTGGTCGCCCACTTGCTGGAAAGCGTAATACCAGCCCCAGTCGAAGCCTTCGCCTTGGTGCGAATAGTCTGAATATTGAGGATGAGTAGTAACGAAAGCCTCCATTGTGGTTGACACCGGTAAATCCCAAGCATCATTTACGGTTTCGCGCTGAGTCAGCAAAATGTCGCCCCCTTTCGCTGAATGTACGCTGTTATTAATCAACAAGTCGCTCAATATTGGCAATACAAAGGCTAGTAATACCCAACAAGCAATTAGCATAGAGGCAATTCTTGGCGCACTGGCCAGATTTTTACCTAGCCAGACGCTAAGCACCGTCCAAAACGCCAAGTAAACAACACACCAAAGAGATATCAATAGAACCGCTTGAAATCCAGTTGAACTTATCATCGCGCCAATATAAAAGGGCAACATTAAGCACAATACTACAGCCCCAAAACGCACAAGACCGCGGCTTCCCCACAGCGCATATTTGGATTTAGCGGTGCTTACTAGTAAATCATGCCTGCCGCTGCTTCGCTCACTGGCTATTAAGTCGTGAAACAGCAGAATAATAAATAATGGAGCCAATGCACTAATGACAAATACAAAGTCGATTTTACCCGCTTGTGCTAATTCAGCGTTTTGCGAATCACTTTCATAAATTTGCCCTTCTAAAGCAAGCATTCTTACCCTGTGCTTCCAAGGGTAGACGTCACGCTCGCCAAGCGCGGCAAAAGCTAAACTGGAAGGTTCTGAATAGGTCAGATGAAAACTATAATAAGCCAGCGAGCCAGGGTCGTTGTATTTGGCTTGCGCTTCAAGTCGATCCCTTACATCAGCCAATTTCAAACGCTCTATGGTTTGCTGTTGCTGCGCCACTTCTGCTAAGCCCGTAAAGACAGCAAAACCAGATACTAAAAAACTACATAGCAGCAGTATTAATACATAACGCTGACGCAGCATAAAGCGCCATTCTCTGCCTATCTGCTTGAATAGATACGTCATACTGCACGCCTCCCAAAGAATCTAATTAGCGCACCAGCAATGGCAATCCACATGAATAATTGCGCGAATGCGGGCAAGCTTCTTTGCAAACGAGCACTAGCACTTTCCAACTGAAATTCAAAGTCTTGGATCATTTGCCAATTCTCTGCACTTACACGTGCTTTTTGCCCGGCTTCAGCGTTGGCATTTCGATTCATGTCGTCGGCATAGTTCAATTTGTTGACATGCACTTGATTCAAAGATTGTACAAAGCTAAATCGCAAGTCTTCCGCCTCTCGCATAAAACGATGATGGGTTTCAATACTTGTACCAGCACTTATCATTGACAAAGAACGTATGGCGACCATCGGCGATAACCAACCAAAGCTTCTTGCTAATTGAGTTTGGGCAAGCTCTTCTTGCATGCTATTTTCTGCAAATCGGTTAAGCACTTCGGTCAACTGGGCTTCTGAAGCGCGCGCCACAGCCCCTCTGAAGTTAATAGGCAGCTCTTCAACGGTTTGAACACTGTATTGCCTTAGTAATGAGGCTTTGAGCTGACTAAAGGCTGGATCATTAGCATTGTGACCATCACCTAATTTGCGTAACTCGGCAATAACTGCAAAATCTGTTTCTAATTTTCCTGGACTCACAATACTGGCAGAAGCGGTTGAACTGGCAATGCGAGGCATGACAATACAAAACAATATCCACACAAATAATAATGCCGTAAAGCTTTCACTATTTTTCGAAACCGCCGTGGAAACTAACAACACCACCAAGCTCCACACTAGCAAGTACAATATATATGCTGATAAGAAGCTGAGCACCACAACAATACTCTCGCCTTGCATTATCGCTATGCCGCTGGATGCAATAAGGGGTAACATAATGAGCCCTACGACACAAAGCAGCGCTAAGCCTTTGCCTATGATAAGCGTGAAAATAGAGGTTCCTTGCGACACAATGAAAGAAAGCGTTTGCGATTCTCGTTCTCGACTCACAGAACTATACGCAATCAAAATAAGTAACAACGGCGCCAGCACTTGTAATATAAATGCGGGAGATAAACTGCCTAAAGAAGTTAAGGCTGTACCCTGCTTTTGATCTGCAAACATTGCGCTATTTTGACGATGGCCTTCCAAAAAAATAGAATTACCTGTAAATGCATCAACGCCCGGATCGATAGTGCTCAAAGGCGAAGGTACTCTAAACGCATAGTGCCCGTAATGCACCATTCTATGCGGATGTCGGTCGGGTTGATCAACAAACGTTTGTTCAGCGGTATCTTGTAAAGATGATCGGGTGTGACTCAGCTCCATCATGGTAACTGCAGTCACAATGACTGATGACAAGGTCAGTAACAAACCAATCACAAGTACTGATATTGCAAGCTTAGAGCGCAGCCAATAACGCCACTCGTCTTTCGCCACCACCAACGCTTTAGCGAAGCTATGTGAACTCATACCGCCTTCCTTTGAGCGAAAGCAGCATGCACGTGCTCTGTGTCTATGCGGCCATTTTCAGGGGCATCATATTCACCTACTAGTTCACCATTACGCAGTAAGCCAATACGATCAGCCACTTGGCATGCGCCATACACATCATGGGTTACCATCAGAATACTGGCACCGCTGCTAGCTAATTCACGGACTAATTGATTAAATTCATCTATCGCCACGGGGTCTAAACCTGAGGTAGGTTCATCAAGAAGAAAAATAGGGGCTTCACGCAACAAGGCTAGCGCTATTGCAGTTTTCTGGCGCATGCCTTTTGAATATGTTTGCAGTTGACGATGCCACGCGCTCTCCTGCAAAGACACACGCTGAAATGCTTGATTTAGTTCATCTTCAGACTTTTTAATATCCGCTAAAGAGAGGAAATACTGCACATTTTCGTAAGCACTTAAATGCGGATAAAGTGTGGCAGATTCAGGCAAATAAGCGGTTTTTCTTCTAATAAAGTCTAGCGCTGAATATACTTCTTGCCCAGCTACAAAGACTTTACCGCTGGAAGGCTGATTAAAACCCAAAAGGGTTTTAAGGGTAGTTGACTTACCAGCACCATTGCCGCCTAGCAAGGCATATATTTCACCTTCGGCTACTTGGAAACTTAAGTTTCTTAAAATTGGCGCGTTTTTTATATCGACATGCAGTGAATTCGCCTCTATGGCGAATTGCGTTTTTTTAATTTTCACTAATAGCTACTTTATAAAAATATAACACTTATAATAATATGTTATATCATAACATAAGTGAATTGCAATTATAAAAATTGGAAAGCAAGCGAAATGAGCTTTTGTTAGCTGGGAAGGTCTTACATAAATCGCGTTCGTGATTGAAACACAAAGAATTAAGCGGGCAGGATCAGCGGCGATAACGAAGGCGTAGGTGCTTCAGCCATGACTTCCCAAGTACCAATATTCTATGAGTTAATGCTGGTTACTTAAATCATCAAAGGTGTCTGCGCTTATATGCAGGCGATCTAATAAGATGCGTATGCGATTAAAAACTTAGGTGAATTGTCACTGAATTGATTATTTTTTAGCTAAGTCGTTTTGACCGTGTGTACTCGTATTTCAAAATCCTTATCATTTATAACAACAAGCGAAAGCTTATGTTAGTTAACAGGCAATTTTTGTCTTTAACCAAAATTACTCAACGGCTCCTATGGGAGATCACGTTCCAGTCACGTTTTATTCAATTGTATAAATGTAATTCGCTTATGACGGAAATAATAAGTATAAACTGATACGTCGCCAGACTGTAATGTCAGGAGATGCGTCAGACTGTGTAAAAACTCCTATTACAACCGCCAAATCTTACCCTCTGTGATACTCAACCTTCCAAATGACTTAGTCACTGATTATTAGCGTTAGCACGGAATTTTGGATTTGGAGTGTTAAGGCGGGTTGTTGATGATAAAAGTGACGTTTGAAGGCAGTTTTATCTCATGAAATCAGGCTAAATCTCCCCTTATTGCCTGATGGCCTCCATCAAACCAGTTGTCCCCATTATTGTCATCATTCTCTTCAGGTTATAAGCCAGCACATGCAGGTTCATCTCGATACTGACATTCTTTCTACGCTTCATTAAAAAGTGTGTCGCGCCCATCCACATTTTGATAGTACCAAACGGATGCTCCACAGTTTGTTTTCTCACAACCGATATCTCTGGATTATCGTCGAGCCGCTGCTGCATCGCGTCTATCTCATCTTCGTGAACCCAACGTCTCATTTTCCTTGGCTCTTTTAATGACTTCGTGCATTTATCTCTAATACTACAATCACGGCAAGCGTAAAAATTAACGTATACCTTTTGCTCAAGGCCTCTTTCGGTCACGTCACGTTGGTACGGTAATTCCTCGCCCGCTGGGCAAATATAAAGGTCTTGGTCTTTATCGTATTTAAATAATGATTTGTTGAATATGCCTTTTTTTTCTGAGCCTGATGTATCAGTCTGTGGCACGTTTGCCGTCATGCCTAAGTCTTGTGTCGCTTTAATATCTATGCGACTAAAGTAGCCCTTGTCGGCGATGATAGTGATGTCTTTCTTACCCAACGTTTTTTGAACTTGCGCTGCTACTGAGGTGAGCTGGCCCCTGTCGGTTGTCATGGTGACATCGTGTTCAATAATCAAGTGATGCTTAGTATCCACAGCGCTTTGCACGTTGTAGCACACCTGTCTTTCCATATGTTGCGTCTTCATCAAACGTGCATCAGGGTCGGTTTGTGATACTTGCTTGTCTGGGTGTTCATTCACTTGTATTTCGAGTGCTTTAAGCTCAATTAATCGCTGCTCAAGCCATGCTAATTTTGAAGTAGATATTGTGGTGTCAATATTCTTTTCATCCCCGTCTTTGGTGTCCATTTGACTTAAGTATTGTTGAATACTCTTTTCTGTTCGCTCGATATGAGCCTGAACTTTGGCGGGTGTATAATTCTTGGATTTGTTGTTGACGGCTTTAAACTTACTACCATCAATGGCGAACGCTGAATCCTCAAACATGTTGAGCTGACGACATAACTCAACAAACTTGCGGCAGACATTTTTGATCCCCTTGCCATTATCTTTTCTAAAGTTGGCGATAGTTTTAAAGTCAGGCCTTAAACGCTCAAGCAACCACATTAATTCAACGTTGCGGTGACTTTCCTTTTCCAACCTGCGAGATGACTGAATGCGATTTAAGTAACCATAGATGTAGAGTTTTAACATTGTGGAAGGATGGTAGCCTGGCCGGCCAGTAAGCTTTGGGTTAACGGTCTCAAAACCTAAGTCTAATAAATCAAGGTGGTCAACAAATATATCGATAACTCGAACTGGATTATCTTCGGTAACAAAGTCATCTATTGCTTCTGGGAAGAGTGTCGATTGGTGTCTTGGTTGACCTTTAATATGGTGAGACATGTCAGATATACTCTGGTTTGGCTTACCATTTTATTATACTAAATTCGGTCTTAAAGTTGGACCGGTGGCTAAGACTGATTGATCATAAACATCACATACTTAGACCAAAAGGTGATCAATAGTTTTTACACAGTCTGTCGCCTAACTGCCCAAAGCGCCAGTTTAAGGATTGATGTTCCTATGTCCGCTTTTGGCTGTCAGTTGCCGTAAAGCTCAACTAATACCCTAATACCCTAATACCGCTATGAGTGGCTATGCAGATAATGAGTATTAACAATTTTAGACTTTGTGTTGGATTAGAGGTGAACCACGAAGTTTGATTTTAACAAAAATAAATATTTCTTTTTTTCAACAGCTTAACTAAGTCCCTTGAACAGTCGGGGTATAATATGGGGTATCCCAATTTGTGTTCTTTATTTTTTGATTAAATATCAGTTGTTTGAGTTATGAGTGGGCGGCATGATGTAATCATGCCCGATTACATATTCCGTTTAGCGTCATAAGCTAATAAAAAGCCTTGGGTTAATATACCAATGTCCACCCCATTCAAACCTCCCGAACATGATCTTCTCCCACCCCTCAAAGTGCTGATAAGCCGCAATAAAAAAGCCAAATGCTGCGGTGGTGCTGGCAAAGTATAAATTTATCCAGTTACGCGGGTTGGGTAACAGTAAGCTCAAACCTAATAGCCCGATGATTGTGCGTTGTGCTTGGCAGTATGGGCAAACATAGACCAAGTCTAGTTAGCTCTGGGTCCACGCAATGATGCAAATAGCTATCGCAACTAGGCCTAAAGACCTCCTATTGCAATATAGTCAATTCAATAAAGTCTTATCCATATTATTGTGTTTCCTCTGGGATATCTATTCGTCGTGTTTTCACATTGGATCTAATGTCAACAGGACTCTTTTTTGGATTAATGAATTGGGTGGAGAACGATGTATTGCTCCTCTGCCTTCGTTTTTTGGCCAAGCATCCCCTTTCAGCAACAGCACATCACCTTGTTTAGCACTCAATATTGAACATTTATCTTCCATTTGGCTAAGTGCTTTTGTTTGGTTTAATGATTCAAGACCACCCTTAGCAATATGTGGCAACCATTGGGTACCTTTACCCATATAAGTGCAAATAAGTCGGCCGCTAATTTTATCAGTATGAAATTTGGGGCACATTGCATGGTCGAGCGTTATTAATCTTAAGCCCACAGACTTACAATCAAATATGCAACACATCATATCTGACAATAACTGCACGTCTTCTAGAAAGTCATGTTTGTATGGTGAGTCTGGTAATAGGCTGTTAAATTCAGAAAATACCTCTTCTGGAGAGATTTCCCTTACCACTTTAATTTGATGTTCGGCAAGTGATGTAGAGTACTCATTTACAGACTGAGAAAGCTTTCGTTGCCACCCGCATACATTAATATGCTCGGCAAAGAAATGTGTAAAAACATCATGGTGATCTGACATGTAAGTGCTTGAATTTAGTTCGGGTTGAACAGCAATCATCCTTCGATTTCCCATATTGGAAATGGGTCTGGCAAACGTCGCCAAGCTTTTTGGCCTTGCAACATTTCTTCTTGCGACAATAAACATTCATCAAGCGCTGTTTGGATCTGCGATTGGTTTAAACCTTGACCAATAAAAACCAGTTCTTGGCGCATATCACCGAAAGGTTCCTCCCACAGTGAATCAATGGCTTCAAGGGAGGCTGTATCGTCTGGCCAATCGGGTTTGGGTATTGCCTTCCAAAAAAGTCCTGCAGCACCATATCTAGCGATGCCGCCGGCTTGACTCCATTGTCCTGCTAGCATAGGTCTGGTGGCGAGCCAAAAGAATCCCTTGGAGCGAATGAGCTTACCCGTTGGCCACTCTTGATGTAGGAACTCGAAAAATTTATTAGGATGAAAAGGACGCCTCGCTCGGTATACAAAGCTACTGATACCAAACTGTTCGGTTTCTGGTATGTGTTCGCCGCGTAACTCTTTTAACCAACCAGGTGATTGCTGTGCCTTCTCATAATTAAATAACTGTGTGTTTAACACTTCGTCTATGGCAATTTTGCCATTTGAAATAGGAATAATCTTCGCATCAGGGTTGAGTGAGAATAATGTTGCCTTGACTTCATGTAGTTGCTGCTCAGAAATCAGATCAGTTTTGCTGATCAAAATGACGTTACAAAATTCAATTTGGTCAATGAGCAGATCGGCGACACTTCGCTCATCATCCTCACCTAAGGATTCTTGCGTGTCACAAAGATCTTTGGCTTCTTGAAAGTCACTTAAAAAATTTGCGCCGTCTACCACAGTAACCAGTGTGTCGAGCCTAGCTACCTTTGCCAAGTTGTTGCCGTCTTCATCTTCAAAGGTGAATGTTTCAGCCACTGGCAAGGGTTCAGAGATCCCAGTAGATTCTATCAACAAATAATCAAATCGGTTTTGTGCGGCGAGAGCATTGATTTCTAATAATAAGTCTTCTCTGAGCGTGCAGCAGATACAGCCATTACTCATTTCAATAAGCTTTTCATCTGTGCGATTGAGACTGACTTCGTTGCTGATGTGAGCAGCGTCTACATTGACCTCGCTCATATCATTTACAATCACCGCAACGCGGATATCTTGCCTATTATTGAGTATGGCGTTAAGCACCGTAGTTTTACCTGCGCCTAAATACCCGGATAGCAAGGTCACGGGTAAGCGACTGTCATCTGTAGAAGTGTGAATAGCTTCGTTCATATATATTCTCGTTGGTAATATTCGTTACAAAATAGGGTGACAGCACATGTACCTAATGAGCCGCTTTATGCCTTACTAAGGTTTGACTAAGAAAATGCGCGCCGATAAGACAAATCGAACCCAGCACTGTTAGCGAAACTTCATTTGCGCCATGATTAAATTGTGCAGAAATGATTGTGACAAAACCGCTACCAGTCAGTATCAGTAGCCACTGATTTCGCGTTACCAGCCAGCGCCCGGGTATGCTACTTAGCGCAATGACAAACACTGGAAACAACAGGAGCCTATGCACCCATTCCGCTTCTAAGTGACCTAAAAGAATATTGGTCCCCATTACCAAAATGAGTACTGGGGTGAGTAATCAAAGACACAGGCACAAGAAGGCGAAAAAATGCCGAATTTGTCTTTCATAAATAACGAGTATTCTTAGGTTAATTAAATTATTGTTATAATATAACATCTCATTAAAACGCGGTGCAATACAAAATTATTCAAAACAGTCCTTGTGCGTTTAGAGAAGGTCCAAAGTAAAGATAAAAAGGTATGCTATGAATATGAAAGTAATTATGCGATTTACTGGTGCTTTGATTACGACGGTGTTTGTGGACCAACCGGTATCTAAGAAGCAGAGACAAAAATGGACTGTAATTTTGTTGTATAAATAATATTCACAAAATCGAATCATAAATTAGTGGGGGGTATAAGTTGGGGTACCTTTATTCGCACTCGTTAAAACGAGCAATAAGAACATATAGATAAGCGGTCTATGGGAGGCATAATGTAATAGGATTTACATTTTATTCTAAGAAAGCTCGAACCACTTAAACGAGAACCCGGATAGTAATATTCAGGCTTTTTTATCTATTATTTTGAATAAAACATTTAATTTTATTTCGTACTTCTATGGCGTTTTGATGCACCTAGTGCCTTAGCTGGATTTCAATACGACTTGGCGTTTCAGCAGTTTGGGAGATTATGCACCTCGAACCACATGCCTCGTTTATCTTTTTGGTATTGTTTCGAGCACCGTAAATCCAATAGATTAAAAAGCCATTTTACTTTCTTAAAAGTTGTTGTTTCAGTAATAACTCTGATCTCACTGCCATCATCACCACATTCTAGTGCTAGTTGATTGCCAGGAAACTCTTGATAAGCAGAAGCAATCATTTTATATGTTTTAGGTAAATGGTGTTGTGGTTGAATTAACCGGACACTTCAATAAAGGATTATAATCCTGTTAATTGAGGTGAATATGACTAAACGAACAAATAAACATTATCCCGCAGAATTTAAACAAGAAGCGGTCGCTCTGGTAATAGAGCAAGACTATCCAATCGTACAAGCTGCTGCATCTTTAGGTGTGACAGACAAACTACTTTACAACTGGGTAGCTAAGCATAAGAAACAGGCACTAGGTGATGCATTATCTGGTGATGAACGGGCAGAGTTAATTCAGCTCAGGAAAGATAGTAAACGTCTACAAATGGAGCGTGAAATCCTAAAAAAGGCCAGTGCCTTCTTCGCGAAAGAAATGAAGTAAGATATTCTTTTATAAGTGAGCTTGATGCGAAGTATCCGGTGTCAGTTGCTTGTAAAGTGATGGAAGTGAGTTCGTCAGCATACTACGCATGGCTAAAAAAACCTGGTGAACTCATTAGCGCTCAAACGCTAAGACTGTATCGACGAGCCAAAGCATTATTCAAGGCAAGTCGAAACAGTTTAGGCAGCAGAGAGCTTGCTAAAGCACTACGCAAAGAAGGCTTTGAAATAACGCGGTATCGCGCCATTAAGTTAATGGAACGGCTTAAATTAGTTGTGACTCAGCGAATAGCTTATAAAGTGACAACCAAGCGCAAACACAGTGATGCTGTGGCTGACAACTTGCTAAATATGAATTTCAATCCTGTTGGACCCAATCAAATTTGGGCGGGTGATGTGTCCTATTTAAAGACTGGTGAGGGCTGGTTATATCTAGCAATTGTCATGGATTTGTACTCACGCCGTATTGTGGGCTGGCATATATCAAAACGCATGACGCGTGATTTGGTCGAGCAAGCGCTGATAAAGGCTCATAACTTACGCAAACCACCAAAAGGTTTGGTGGTTCACAGTGACAGAGGCTCTCAGTACACGAGTAAAGGCTTTAGAAATCTACTGTCGCGATTAGGTTGTCGAGCTAGTATGGGGGATGTTGGAGCTTGCTGGGATAATGCTGTTGTGGAGCGCTTCTTTGGAAGTTTAAAGCATGATTGGTTGTTTAAAGTACCGCAGCCCACTCGAACACATATGCGAGAAGATGTTGCTAGGTACATGAAATATTATAATGTTGAGCGACTACATTCAGCTAATTTGGATCAATCGCCAATTGAATTTGAAAACTCCTTTAGAAAAGTGTCCGGTTGGACTTGACCAGAACAACCGTTATTATACTTCGTGCAGGTTAGTTTTTATGTCCCCTTCCAGAATTTTTAATATCCCTAAAATCATTCACCGCACATGGAAAGATAAGGATATACCTGACAGTATCTTTAAGAAAGAATGGGTTGATTCCTGGGAGAAGTATAATCCGTCATGGGAATTCAGGTTTTATACTGACAATGATATCAATCAATTTATGGAGGAATTTTACCCGGAACATCTGGAGATGGTTAACAGCTATGACCAACATATAAAAAAGATTGACGCCTTCAGATATTTTCTTCTTTATCGATATGGCGGTATGTATGTTGATCTGGATTTTGAGTGCTTCCAGCCACTTGACAGCCTTTTTATAGAAGGTGCCAATATATATCTGCAACAAAATAACGCTACAATTCCAAGAGTCACGAATGCAGTAATGATATCTTCACCGGGTCATATCTTCTGGGAACATGCGATAAACAGATTAAAGGATGAACGTAACTTGGTAGCTGGGCCACCTGTACATACCGGACCACGCTTTGTTACCCGGGTACTAGGAGAAATAAGATTCGACGATGTCAGGATTCTTCCATTTGGTGCTTACTTCTTTCCCAGGGGGCATGAAGAGAAAGGCATCGATATCGGCGATGATTACAAAACAAGAAAAAATGTGTACGGAGAACATAAATTTACAAAAACGTGGTAATTGTTACCAGTTGTTATCCTCCTCATAGCCAAGTTTTACCAATGCATCACCAAACATATCTTTGAACAGCGCCTTATGGTGAGGTGAAAAATATTCCTTCCATTTTGATGTCTGTCTTGAATAGATATGGCTGCTTTCCCGTGTCTCATCGTCGCTTATGTTGCTTATATTCTGTTTTGCTATCAGGTTTAGTAGTTCGTGCGATATATGGGCAAGGAATCCATAATGCGAGAATATCTGCTCGAAGGATCCCATGTAATTCTTCATTACTTATGATGATGAACGGCTTTTATTCAAACAGACTTATCTGAGGCGGTGCTCGACTTTGTGGGGGCAATAATTCAACGACTTCGTCATTTTTTGTATTCAGATGACTGAGTATATTTTGGATCACCAATGGATCTTCGATGCTCGCTATAACCTTAACTGCACCACCGCATTGCTGCCGGGTACCGTTAAGTTAGGCCTGGAACCAACATTAATCGACACCTTGTCGTATTCGATATCCGGGTGGTTATTCAGGTGAATAAGCTTATGTTGTAAATCGAGCCCTGTGACACGGCCATGAATAAAGCGAATATTACCGGCTTGCGCCAGCTTGTTTAGGTCGATATGCGTTTGTGCTTTTGTGTAATGGCCACTGATGAAACCCGGCAACATGCCGGAATAGGGTGTGAGACGGGTATCGGAAATTAGCGTCAGCCGTACATTGGCAATTGGCTTCATGGCTAACATTCGCAACACCAATGCATGAGTATGGCCGCCGCCGATAAATACCAGGTCTCTTTCGTTCAAGAAGAATGCCTCATCAGAGTGTGATAACAAATTTTGTAGCCGAGCCAAATTGAGCCAATCGGAATGATCATACTTTTAAATAAAATACCGACAATCAATGTCACCACCGACGTCGCGATTTGACTGCTAATGCCTTCACTGTCGACTACCGGAGCATCGTCACCAAATATGAACTTACCGATGTCGATTTCTGTAATCGACGTTTTTATGTTTTCAATGACTTGCGTGCTGGCCTCCAACACGGTGAGCGCTTCAGCACCGGTGGCATTGAAATAGAGCCAGTCAAATAGCCAAACCAGGCTGACCTCTATATTCAGTAAAAAGCGTAGCACTAAAATAACCAAACCTACGTTAATAATTGAACGGTTGTAGACATTAGGCCGCCAGAGCAAAAATAAAACAATCGCAGCATAGATGCTGAAGATGATTTTGAGCGCGCTGGAGGTGGTTAAGAGTAAAATAACTTGTTGAATGCCCAAAGCGGTTAATGAGATTAATAGTAGGCCAGAGAAGCGCTCAATTAAGTCGTTTATCGGATCGAATATCTCACCCAGATTTACACTGGCAACGCCGACACTGAGTTCAGCGGATTGAACCACTGAAATAACGCCATTGAGTGTGCGCACAACGGTAAATACAATCGCGTTACTACTAATAGTGTCTGTTAAGTATTGCTGCGCAAAAACATCAAAAGTGGGCAGCCAATTAAACGCAACCGCAGAACAGATCAATGCGGTTAACGCGATTTGGCTTGGTCGACTTAAGTTGATTTGTTGTGTGAAAGCCATTCCAGAATCTCCTGGTGATTACCCTCAAATACCTTATGTTTGGGAGTATAGGTAAAATAAAACGTCATTTTTCCTAAAAAAAATACATGATGCCTCACGTTTTCCATATTGACATCTATTTTATATTCTTAAGGGAGTGAAAGTCGGTTATTTTTCGTCGATTAATCAACTGTTTCTACGTAATTCAGAATTCAAGACAAGCGCATCCCGCTGTTGTGCAAACCAGTTTTTCTTATGATGGAACGGCTTTTATTCAAACAGACTTATCTGAGGCGGTGCTCGACTTTGTGGGGGCAATAATTCAACGGCCTGCAGAGCTTCGGGCAATGTGACTACCTCAGGAGAAATCCCGCGACCATTGGGGGTAAAGCCATGGACGATGGGTTCGTTCCCGGTCATCACTCCTATCCTGGTTGGCGAGCATGTACTGTCTACATAGTGCCGGGTAAACAGTACGCCCTGCGTCGCCAGGGCGTCCAGGTTCGGTGTTCGAACACTGGTATTGCCGTTTGCGCCAAGATCATTAAAGCCCATGTCATCGATTAAAATCAGGACGATATTGGGTTTGGCGTCACGATGTGGCTCAGGGCTCGGTGCCGGTGCGCAGGCGTGCAACAACGGACCGACAACAAGGCACAGCCAAAGCCTATAGCTAGGAAGACCTAACAAAACACTCTTGTACTCAAGATTTCCCCTGACCACCCTGCTTTCCCTCTGTCTCTTTCGGCTTAAACCGTTTTACCTGACGCTTCGCCTCCAGAAAATGGCTGGCATGGGTGTAAAACTTTCGAAGATCATTCTGGTCCTCTTCATCTTTTGAAAACATAATGTCCAGCAGCTGATTTGGTTCTCTATCACCACCCGGCTTTCTAATAGCTCCGAGACCAAAGCCATGGTAGAACTTGAACACCTCGTCGTGCTGGCCCTCCAGTTCCTCAAAGTATTTCCACACGCCAAAATCTTTTATCTTCGCCATCACATCATGAAACAGGATAATACCGCCGGGCTTCACCTTTGGATACCAATTGGTGAAGTCTTCTTTAACTGCGTCATAGGTATGCAGGCCATCAATATGCAAAAGATCGATGCTGTCATCATCAAAATGCTGTAATGCTTCGTTAAAAAACATCTTCAGCAAATAGGTAAAGCCCCGATAGTGCTCCCGCGCATGGTTCTGAACATCTTTATAAATGGAGTCATCGTAGGCGTCCGTGTGCTTGTCGCCCTCCCAACAATCGACCGCATAGGCCACACCATCAATATTGTTTTCCAACATCGACTGACAAAATGCAAAGAAAGACAAGCCATTATAGGCACCCAGCTCCACCACTAGCTTTGGCCGGATGGTCTCCACTAAATCATAGGCAAATGGCAGGTGATCTACCCAGGTGCTAAAAACCATTCTCTTTGGCTCAAACCCTCTTAAGGAAGGGGGTAAATAAATTTGTCCGGTCATGAGGATTTCCTGATAGTTCTAATTTTAAAATGTTTGGGCGAAACTCGAATTTCAATCATCTTGCCACAGAGCCTCGCCCCGAGAATCCAGGCGTTTGTAACGTCTCGTTGATCGCTCTGACGAAAACTGCAGATACGGTTGTGCCCAGGGTGTTACCGCCCCGAGCAGAATAGGCTCTCTTCGCAGACTATGAAAATCTCCCTGCCAGATATCCTGCAACTGAACACTGTGGGATGCGTGTTCTTGCTCCAGCCCTTGATACTCAGAGGTGGTAACGCCACCGTGATACTGATGGAACGAACCCTCGCCGGGCAGCACTATAAGCGTACTACCTTCCAGCAGACCCAAACTTCTAAACATATGAAGATTGATGGCACCGCCCCCGCGCAGTGTAAAGCGCTCATCAGCATACGCTATCTTCTTAAAGCTCTCTGCCGGGGCGAACATACAGTTACATTCCATAATAGGCTGTAGATAACCATGGGGGTTCGCACCACTAATATCCGCAATGGAAAATAGTTCATAGCCATTTTCCTTCCAGTTTGTCGACTTGAGAAGTTCCTTTTCAGCCTGCTCATCGTAGCCACTACTCACATTGAGGTGCTGGCCTTGCTCCCCCAGATGATAGCCTGGAACAATGGTGAAAAAATGAGACGAAATGCGCTGACTCATCAATACATACTGGATGACTCGCGGGGTCAACATGCGAGCGCCGTCTATCATCAAGCCTATTGATGCACCCCGGCACTTCTCAAATGCAAAATTTATGGCCGGCACCGGTGTGTGCGCGCTCTCCTCCCGGCGGAAGAAATGAAAATTGTTGCCCAATTCTGGCAAAATTGACTCATCGAAATTGTCGCTGGATGAGTTTTCAACAACAACAACTTCGTAGTCCTGTTCGGAGACTCCCATCTGATAGGCGCTGGAAAGGGTATACAACGTTTGAGCGAGTTGTTCCGGCATCTTGAAGCCAATAACGATAACCGACAGCAAAGGCTGAGCGGAGGGCCCCATCAGTTAAATTCCTGCAGCGGTTTCTCCCCTCGTGAACTCAGCCATTTTCCTGAAGAGAAATGCAAAAACTTTTGCGATTGCTCTGGTAGCTGGCCCAAATATATTGGATGTGACAGAGGGCTTGAATATTCCTCCCCGCGCAGCTCCCGATACTGCTCTTTACTGGCTTCAATATAGGCCGTTCGTACTGAGCTCTCTTCGCCGCCTGTGGTCACGCCACCATGAAACTGGTGAAATGTTCCCTCACCAGGAATGATGACATGCTGCACTCCGGGGTATTCGCAGGCCCGTTTATAAAAATCCAAATTTACTAGCCCGCCGCCACGCAAATCAAATTGCGCGTCATAGCCCCCCAGCTCAGGCCACAGCCCTCTGGGCACGCTGATACAATTACTCTCACTGTTGGGCAAGAAGAAGCCTGACGCCGATGAACCACTAAAACAAGCGATATCAAACAGGCGATAGCCATCGGCCGGCCAGGCAATTTCGCGCATTAAATTCAGCTCAGTTTCTAGACCGTAGCCCGAATTGACACTCTCCTGCTGTAACTGTTCACCCAAGTGATATCCGGGAATAGACACTACGCTCTGCTCTGCCAGCCTATGCCCTAACAATAGGTTTTTTATCACGCCTGGCGTGAGCATGCGGGCACCATCGATCATCAGGCAGATATAGTCACCCGTAGCGATGGACGCCCCATAATTGATTGCATGCACTGGCGTTGGCTGTGTCTCCAGCCGTTTGTGGTAGTGAACATTGCGCGGGAGGGACTCTATGAACTGATCATTGATTAAGTTTGAAGACTCATTTTCAACAACGATGACCTCAAAGTCATCAATAGAAACATCTTGTTGATAGCCCGTGCTGAGTGAAATCAGAGTATTTTTCGCCTGGGTGGGCATATCGTAGACCACCATAACGATACTGAGAACAGGCCGTATTACAGAGTCTTCTGTTTTTGAAAAAACACGTTTTACCCGATCTAACATCTACGCTACCACTTTATAAACAACGCTTGAGTAGGCGTTTATACAGGTGTTTAACTTTCCAGGGCAGAGCCTTTCCCAGTTGCTGCTCGCTGCTATTTGACGTCCTGAGTTGCTCATCATAGAACCGCTTCTCCGCGGGCCCGCTGTTCAGCCCAAACCCACTGACAAGTTGATCAAGTTTATGGTGGAAGACACTCTCATCTTCGTCAAAACAGAGAATGGGAAATACCTTCTTACTATATTCCGACAGTAGAACGCGATTATAGGCGTACCACAAGGATAATGATCTCTCAGAGGGCATATCACTTCTATTTTGCAGGGATAGGGCCACGGCATTGGGGTGGCGCACGACCCCTATGAACTCAATTTTGGGGAAAACCTGCTTCCATCCATCCACAACGAGCAGTGTTCTGGGGTCTTTAAACCCCAGAGGTTCTTCCCCAATGTTCTGCTGGAGCAGCGCCTGCGCCCTGCTCAGCTGCTCTGGCAGCCAAATTGATTTTTTTGGCGGTTTGTCCCAGGCCCCGCCATTGGCCGCAAGCACTGCGTCATTCAAATTGACAAAATCCTGATTTTCCCTGTTGCCCTTTATATTGTGTGGATTCCAGGTATGGCAGTCGCCAAGAAATAGCCCCGCCTGCTGCAGCGAGCCTGTTACGCAGCTTGTACCGCTTCGGTGCATACCCAAGATACATATTAATCGGCCTGTACTATCCATAAACTCAAAATTCTTCTTGGAAACTCACTAAGGAGGAAGGCCCCTCAATCACAGGGCGATTCAGTATAAAGCCATCGCAGCAGATTGCCTAGAATACCCCCCAACTAGCGGACGGCTATTATTAGATCAATACGCACTCCAACTCTCGCTTTTCTTAACGCCAAGGTGCAACCCAAAAAAGTAAGAGGATGCCCGGCAAAGCCCAC
Organism: uncultured Paraglaciecola sp.; assembly: GCF_943787955.1. Taxonomy (NCBI): domain Bacteria; kingdom Pseudomonadati; phylum Pseudomonadota; class Gammaproteobacteria; order Alteromonadales; family Alteromonadaceae; genus Paraglaciecola; species uncultured Paraglaciecola sp. Next base: position 23,089 of record NZ_CALSOK010000024.1, on the reverse strand, counting down.
GCAGCAGGTGTGCATCTGAATCTATTTCGACCAGAACCCAATGGTTGAACCGTTATTTTGCCACTTCTGAGAGTATAGGTTAAATAAAACATCATTTTTCATAAAATGAAAATACATGATACCTCATATTTTCCATATTGACATCTATTTTATATTCTTAAGGGAGTGAAAGTCGGCTATTTTTCGTCAATTAATCAACCCTTTCTACTTAATTCAGAATTCAAGACAAGCGCCTCCCGCTGTTGTGCAAACCAGATTTTGAATATTGCTTTTATTTCTTTTATTCAAACAGGCTTATCTGAGGCGGTGCTCGACTTTGTGGGGGCAATAGCTCGACGACAACGTCATTTTTTGTATTCAGGTGACTAAGTATCTTTTGGATCACCAATGGATGTGCATTAGGCACATCCCTGTGCCTAACCCTTGCGGGCAGCATGCGCTGTGCAAATCGGCTTTCCTGCCGATTTGTCAATGCTCGCTATAACCTTAACCGCACCACCGCATTGCTCACACGTTTCAATGCCGATGTTAAAAACCCGTTTAAGTCTTTGCGCCCAGGTCATCGACTGGTGCTTTTGTGCCCGTGTTTTTTCCTGCCCTGTCGGTAATGCTTTTTTTGCCTTATTTCGTAAGGCGGGTGTTATTGTCACGCGGTGCCGACTGTTTGGTGGTGGGCCACCCCGCGAGGGCCGCCCCGCACAAACACACCATGAAAACGCGTCAGGTTAACTCTGGGTTTGGGCACCAGTGCCGCTAAACGGGCAATAAAATCCAGCGGTTCAAAGATGACATGACTGCGCCGGTCACCGGTGGTGCCGTCATGGTAGGGTGTTTTTAGTTGGTAACGAACCTTACCGTAAGTCGTCATTGCCAACCTTTTTTCTGATACCGCAGAGCGGGACTCTCTTCACAATAAGCAACGGCACAACCTTTCGAGTTTACCCCTATCCTGTGCGTTGCTCATGACACCTGCATGGAGACTGAAGCCTGCCACATTTGCGGCACAGCCTGACGCAAGCCCCTGCTCTGCCATAGGTGCAATGGTTTGCAAGGTAAAGACCTTTCGTCCTTGCTGTTTGCCTGTAGCGATGCGATAAGTAATGGAATACCCTTGGATTAATACTTACCAAGACACCCAAGATAATTTGACTAACTTTCATACAGCACTATACTTTATCCGTGCTGTATGATTTTTAACCAAAAGGGTGATTTATGCCTCAACCTCGTCAAAGCCAAGTCAGTTTAATTGATACGCCTTATTACCATTGTGTTTCCCGCTGTGTACGTCGTTCATTTTTGTGTGGTGTGGATACATATTCCGGTCAAAGTTACGAGCATCGCCGAGCTTGGGTCGAAGACCGGTTGTTAATGTTGTCGTCGGTGTTTGCTATTGATATTTGTGCCTATGCGGTGATGAGCAATCATACCCATGTAGTGGTGTGTGTGGATAAAGACAAGGCGGAGCACTGGCTTATTGATGAGGTGTTAAGACGTTATCATAAGCTGCATAAAGGCACCTTGTTGACACAAAAATACCTGCGAGGTGAAGAGCTTAGCCCCGGTGAGCGGATTACGTTTGAAGAAACGGTTGAGGTATATCGAGCAAGGCTGTACGAGATCAGTTGGTTCATGCGCAACCTGAATGAATACATAGCCCGTGAAGCCAATAAAGAGGACGGCTGTACGGGCAGATTCTGGGAAGGTCGGTTTAAATCACAAGCCCTATTAGATGAAAGTGCGGTATTGGCGTGTATGGCCTATGTTGATTTGAACCCTATTCGCGCGAAAATGGAAAGCACGCCAGAAACCTCAAAACACACCAGCATCAAAAAACGTACACAGGCAGTTAAAAGCAAAAAACGTCAACCCAGACAACTCATGCCCTTTGTGGGAAACCCCAGACAAAACATGCTCAAGGGTATCGCTTTTTGCCTTAAAGATTACTGTGAACTGGTAGAGAGCACAGGAAGGTGTATTCGAGAAGACAAAGCAGGATATATCACTCCTGAGCACAGCCCAATTTTAACCCGCTTAGGTTTAAGTGATGAACAATGGCTTACCCTGACCACTGAATTTGAAAAACACTTTTGCTACGCCGCAGGAGCAGAACTAATGATGAAGGAATTCAAACGCCATACCAAACATCAGCGATTGCGGGGTATGGGCAGGGCAAACGTCTTATTCAAACGCGCTTAAGACAAGCAACACAATCCAAAAGTAAGTACCCAAATCCTTCACCATCCAATGATGGTGCCCAGTCACATCTGCGAACTCAGTGAACTGCGGGGTCAGGTTCGAGGTGTGAGCACCAACGGTGCGAAAAGTTACTATAAGCCAATTCCCCACAATACGCCTTTATAATAAATTAGTCTCCCTCCAGCCTCAACGGATTGTGACGCTATTTCTGCCAATAATAGTGTAACACTCAGACCAGCCGTGGTGAGTTAACCTAAGCTAAAATGTCTGCTTCAGAAGACTCAGCATGTCATCTACCGACAGTTTAGTGACAGCTTCATTACCCGATAGAAGCTTGTCTGCTAAGTCGCGTTTATGCTGGTGCAGCGCGACGATTTTTTCTTCTATTGTATTTTGGGCAATTAGCCTATAAATGGTCACTGGCCGCGTTTGGCCTATGCGGTGGGCGCGGTCAGAGGCTTGCTCTTCTACGGCTGGATTCCACCAAGGATCCATGTGTATGACGTAGTCTGCTGCAGTTAAATTTAAACCTGAACCACCCGCTTTTAAACTGATTAAAAATATATCGCCTTCACCACTTTGAAAGGCGTTAACGCCTTTTTGTCGTTGTTTTTGCGGCGTTGAGCCATCTAAATATTGATAACTCATCCCTTTGGCTTCGATGTGTTGTTTGATTAATTGTAAGTGCCCAACAAACTGGCTAAAAATGAGCGCTTTGTGATTGTTGAGTTTCAGCTCTTCTAGTAATTCATCAAGGGCGGCTAGTTTGGCGCTGGGTATGTTGGTCTCTGCCATGACTAATTTAGGGTGACAGCAGGCTTGACGTAATTTCACTAGCTCGGCAAGCATTTTAATTCGCTGTTCGCCTGCATTGGTTTGTTGGTCGTTTTGGCTAATATTGTCTATTGCATTGAGTCGCAGCGCTTCGTAAAAGTCACGCTCTTGGGGACTCATTTCTACCCGAACATTAATCTCAGTGCGGGATGGTAATTCAGTTAATACTTGGTTTTTCATGCGCCGTAAGATAAACGGTTGGATAAGCGCTTTAAGTGCTTGGCTGGCTTTGCGCGCGGCGAGTGGGTCTTCGTTTGCGTTTTCGATTGGCACTGAAAAACGCTCGCCAAAGCGTTTTATATTTCCCAGCAAACCAGGGTTAATAAAGCGGAATAAACTCCATAGTTCGGTTAAGTTGTTTTCAATGGGTGTGCCAGTGGTGATCATTTTAAAGTCGCTTTTTAATGCGATGGCGGCTTTTGTACGTTTGGTTAATGGGTTTTTTAATGCTTGGGCTTCGTCGGCTACTATACTGCGCCAGTGAACGCCTTTCAGTATTTCATGTTCCCTTTGAAGCAGACCGTAGCTTATGATCACGCAGTCAAACGGACTTAACTCGTTTAACAATTTTTGACGCTGGACGGTATTAGCTGAGTCAGAAAATATTTTGATATTCAAGGTGGGCGCGAATTTTAACGCTTCTTGTTGCCAGTTAAAACAAACAGATGTGGGTGCTATGATTAAACTCGGACCTTGGTTAGCCCGCGACAGTAAAACAGCGAGCGCTTGTAACGTTTTACCCAAGCCCATATCGTCTGCTAAACAAGCGCCTGCGCCCCAATGTGCAAGACGCGATGCCCAGTCAAATCCTACTAATTGATAGTCACGTAATTGCGCTTGAAACGTCGAGGGGATTTGCGGTTCAAGCGTATTCGCTTCGTGCATTTTGAGGGTTTGTTGATCCCAGGCATGAATTGTTTTCATGCGCATCCCGGTCGTGGCTTCCTCCATTTGCAAGCTAGCTAATGGATGAAATTTACCATCGTCGGTGACTTGATTAATTAATTCGAGTTTGTGGCGTAAATCATCAGACAAGGCGAGTATTTGATCTTGGCCAAGCTCTATAAAGCGACCATGACTGGTTTTGACCAATTCCAGCAGTTTTCGTAGATCAAGTACTTGCTCATTGTCTATTTGTAAGTCGCCAGTAATATCAAACCACTCGTTTTTATGACTAAATGTAATGTGTAAGTGTGCGCTGTCTAATTTTTTGGTTAAGCTAACTTTTTTGCCTTTCGGCCAGCGAAGCACTAAATCAAATGGTGCTTGGGCAATGGCCACTTCTAACTGTTCTAGGGCGGCTAGCGCCGTTTGTAAGTCGTCTAATAGTAAGATGTTATCTGGCATATTTAAAAAAGCGGGACAGGCTTGGTCTAGTTGGTCCAATAATGTTTCTTCGCGTACTAGGTCACGTTGGGTTGCCATACGCTTACCGTTTAAGTCAGTGGTCAAACTGGCATTACCAACCGCAGGTTTGAATGCTGGCCCTTTTTCACCAAATGGCATCACCACACAGGTAAATGTTAGCCCGTTTTTGATTGGATGAATATTCACCACTAAATTGGGATCGCATTCATGGGTTTCTAACCCAGTATCAAGCTCTGTAATATCAGATTGAATATCTAAAAATGGCGCAATGGCCGCAATGCCTGCTAGTGCTTTTTGCTTGGCACTGATTGGAATTAGCAAACCTGCCTCACCAATGATGTCGGCCACTTTAAGATGTTCAGGCGAAAACACCGTGAGATGATATTGTGTATCGGTAATAGATTTCAAATCGTAAGCAGGCTGCCCCCCATCACTGCTAATATCATCGGGTAAATCCGCGATACTTAAACAAAGTTGCTCGCCATGCTGACTAACCAATAATTCAGGCTCGCGCTTGATGATTTCAATCACTTGGCTTAAATCATCTGATTGGTATAAGTTGTCTATTCCCACTGCTGCTTCAAGTGCCGACAATCCTTGTAGCGTGTATTCAAGCTTTGAGTAATATCCCCAACTTTGATAAGCATCAATCGTACGACAAATTTTCTTATCGCTTTCGCTTAAGTAGTCAAATAAAGCAGTTTCTTCTTTCAAACGCTTTAACGAAACGACTCGACCTTTGCTCCAACCTGATTGATTAAACTTTTGCTCACGAGCCGTTAATGTATGAACGTAACTCTTTTCAAATTCCCAAATCAAACGTACTGGCTTGATTGTCTTTTGTGCATCCGGTGCCGCATTTTTTTCAGCATTTGGGTTCAATGCAATTAATTTATCTAGGGCTAAGTCCCACTCTGATTTAATTCTATCAGGTTACTGATATTGATTAATATCGATTCGGATGCTAGGTCTGACTGTTTCTTTAAATCGGGTTTTTCATCCATAAAACTCGTGGCCATTTGACAACATATTTGCGCAAATAAGGGGTAAGCCAGTTGTTCAAAATGTGCTTGGTATCTCAATGCTAATTTAGCCCATCCTGGGCCTTTGCTTTGGTTACACCAAACCTGCGCCAATAAATAATTAAAATAGCAGAGCTGATGAGAGAAAAAATCAATCTCATCATCAACGCTGTTAAATTCAATATTTATATTATATTTTTCGCCTGACAATAAGCTCTGAATCGGTTTAACGACACCTTGCCCTATATAGAAAAAATCATTATCAGATTTACGGTCGCTGTCTTCAAATTCGACTTGTTGCAGGGCATTTGGAAAATAACTTACATCCTGTTGGTTGCCATGAACCATCAATGCCAATTTATAGAAATACCCCAACACGTCATTTAAATATTGTTTTTTGCGTTTTGTCAGTTTGTTTTTAGCGAGCATAGCTTGCTCAAAATAATCGATAGCTTGCTGGTTTTCACCGGTTAAAAAGCAATATGTAGCTTGTAACTGCAAACCGTAACTGCTGATATCTTGGATAACTTGTATGCGCTCAAAATCGTTAAATCGCATTTGATACAAATACTGCTCTGCCAATAAATGATGACATTCTATATTGTATAAAGGACTTATTCTGTCAGGATTTGCAGCGCAAACTTGCTCCAATAATTGAATCGGGTAAGCACAACTTTGCCCTTCTATTTGAAACGTTCTAATCAAGGTTGTAAACGCCTGGTATTGCAGCACCTTAGGTAATGCTAAAAACGAACTTAACTCAAACGGTAAAAATAGAAGTTCAACTAAAATTCGATTTTGCTTATGATTAATAACCTGTGGGTTTTTATTGAGCGCTAAGGCAGCTTCAAGCGGTTCTATTTGATTCAAATAATAGAGGTCTCGGATAACTCTGCTCCTATCGACCTCTTTGTTCTGCGAGCTGTAGCTGTCTACCACTGGCACAACCTGTTCAGCGGCGGTGATGATTTCAAGTAAGGTTGAATGTGATTGGCCATGAGTTTTAAGCGCAAATAGTGCATGAAATTGATCTATCTCAGCGGTTAAACGGTTGGCAAGTAATCTGTTGAGTTGCAGTCCCTCTCGGTTAGGTATTAATAACGACAGTTGAGTCAATTGCTCTTTTTGCTGCACCGTTAAACGATATTCTTTTTTTGGTTGTGGCAAAAAACCTCTACTGTCTAATATATCTATTACATGCGCTAACTTGTTAATGCCAATAGGTTTGTACACCACAGCCAAAATCATCAACGTGGTTTGTTCCACTGCATTTAGCTCTAAGAAAGCTTGATATAAAGATTCTATTTGTAGATGAATTGATGGCTGGATTAAAGCAGCAAGCTTCATAGTAGTGTGGTTCTTAATGAATATTTGTTTTTCAATGACGTGAAATTAACAAAAATTGCCTTCGTAAACAATGGATCTCACAGATGCAAAATAAGATTTAAATAAACGTATGAATTTCACACAAAAGGTTTGATGTTAATAGAAGCTCTATGCTCTAAAATCAATTACTGGGATTAATGATTAAACTTCTTTGAAGCCATAGCCACATTATGAGTTGCTTGTTTAGCGCGAGCACTTAGTGCTGTCACTGATATAAAACCATGCATACAATCAGCATAGTGTTCGTGATGTGTTGCTATACCGGCCGCTTTTAGCCGTTCGGCATACGCTATACCATCATCTCTTAATGGATCGAATCCTAGGGTTAAGATATAGCTGTCTGGAGACTCGCTAATGTCGTTTGTTAAAAGCGGACTGACTAATGGAAGCGCGGCTTCGTCTAAAGAATTTAAATAATGTTGTCTAAAATAATCCATCAGATCCCGTGTGAGCAGTAACTGTTTATTGAAACGTCGGTAAGACTCGGTCAGGCCTTGCAAGTCCAACATGGGATACAATAAAAACTGAAATTGCGGTGTTACTTTGCTCTGCACCGGCAGCTGTGTTTGTAATGTATTGAGTCCAATTAAACAAGCGAGATACGCGCCGGCACTGTCGCCACCGACACCGATGTATTTTGGATGGATATTCAGTGCTTTGTGATTGTCATGGATATAGTTCCAAGCATCAATAGCATCGTAAATTGGCGTAGGAAATTTATATTCAGGGGACAGTCGATAATCTACAGAAATAATATTCATGTTGCCGTGTTTGGCTAGATACCGGCAAAATCGATCATGTGTATGAATACTGCCAATGACACAGCCACCACCATGAAAATAAACTAACGTTTTAAGAGGTGTTTTTTCTATTGGATTTGTTGGATAGTACGTACGAATTTTTATCGTTGTAGTGTCACTGTTATGGGTACTAACAGGAATATTCACATCAACAACCTGATGTATCTTAATTTTCTTAAGTCCTAAGATACGATCCATCATCGAAAATATAGGTCTGAATAATTTAGGTGGCAGCTTGTGAAGTGTTGGCATGAATGACAATAGCTTCGCAATCATTAATTGTTTGGCTTCTAACTGCTCACTCTGCAATTTTTTATTTTCTTGGTATGTTTCGTCTTCTTCGTTTTTTTCATTTTCTTTATTGAAATCATTCATTCTACATGACCTTTTATACGATGCTTTCGGCGGGAAAGAAATTCTTTATCGACTCAAAAATTTCATAACTAAGCGATTGATATACGCGGGAGAAACGGTACTCAGAAAATGCAGTAAACCATAAGATACGCTGACTGTTCTATGAGTATTAGGCTGCCTGACTTGTTTATCAATCACAGCCACTACGTCTTCAGCGGTTAGATGAATACCTAATCGTTGCATTACTTTTGCAGTCTTTTTCTGTGAATTGAGCATATTAGTAGCAACAAATGGCGGCATGACATCACATACGCGGATGCCATATTTTTGCCACTCTAGTTCCAGCGCCTCCGTTAGCGCTTTGACTGCAAATTTACTAGCCGAATAGCTGGCTAATTCTGGCACACCATAATCGCTGCTAGCTGATGACATATTCACAATGGTGCTTTTATTATTATTTTTGCCGTTATTTTTTAAATACGGCCATGCTGCTTGGCATAAATTTATAACCCCCATGACGTTGACACTAATAACTCGCTGGTGCTGGTTGTTATTTATATCTTCAAATGCGCCAACCTCTAGAACTCCAGCATTATTCAATAATACCGATAAGCTATTATCATTCCCATTACAAAACTCAGACATGACTTGCTGAGCTTGTGAAAAATCACTCACATCCAATGGGTATAAAGAAATCCGAGCCTTATCCCATTGTTCAGTTACTTCTTCTAAGAGGGCAAAATTTAAGTCGGCCATAGCAACCACATAACCCATTTTATGAAAATGCCGAGCCGCTGCTAAACCGATACCAGAAGCTGCACCTGTAATAAATATGCTGTTTGTATTCATTGGGTAGCGCTCAGGTTAGTTATCAAAATGACCTTATTTCAATATGTTCCATCTGCGGTTCGTGCATTTCATCAACCCATCGTTTCCATGTATATGGCCATAAAATGGGGTCGCCGTCGGCATCTAAATACCAGCTTTGACATCCACCCACCCAACTTGTGCCTTTCAAACCTTCTTTTATATAGGCAGTGAATTCGTCAATGGCCTCTTGCTTAGCTTCAAATTCATCAAATTCATGGTGACGCCATTTATCAATCATTTTTATAAGGTAATCAGCTTGCACTTCGCTCATGGCGATAACAGAAAAGTTACCAATAGGCGTATTTGGTCCCAACATTAAAAAGAAGTTAGGGTAACCGTTTAGCATCATTGAACGATAGGCTTTGATTTTATGCTCCCAAGCTTTATCAATATGCAAATTATTGCGCCCGATTAAGTTCATGGGACGCATAAAATTAAAGGCACTGAACCCAGTCGATAAGACCAGAACGTCTAATTCATGATGTTTACCGTCTTTGGTGATGATGCCAGTTTCGGTGACACGCTCAATACCGTCAGTGACTAATTCCGCGTTAGGCTTTTGAATAGCTCTATAAAAGGTGGTATTGATGATGACCCGCTTACAACCTACCTGATAGTTTGGTTGTAATTTTTCACGCAATCTCTTGTCTTTTATACTGAATCTTAAGTTGGCTTTGCATAAAAAATTTAATACATGTTTTTGTATAAAGTGACCGGTTACTGCTTTGGTAAAAAAGTGCTCTAAAAAAGCTTTTCCCAGATTACGATGCATTTTTGTGAGCAAAGGAAAACGGGTCATCAATTTTCTCATGGTTTTTGAGAACGTAAAATCGGGTAAATGCATTAACCATTGTGGAGTGCGTTGAAAAACAGACACCTTAGCCCCTGTATTAATCAGTTCGGGAATAGTTTGTGCGGCAGTGGAGCCAGTACCAATAACACCAACACGGGTTGAGTCAGATATTTTTACGTCGTGATCCCACTGTGCTGTATGAAACTTAGCGCCTTTGAAGTTATCAATCCCTGGAATATCTGGAAACTTAGGGTGATGCAGTATACCCGTCGCACACACAATAAAATCTGCTACATAAGTTTGCTCTTTACTGGTCTTAACTGTCCATTTACCGCTGTCATAGTGCGCATCGGTGACCTCTTCATTAAAGCGAATGTCGCGCTTCACGTCATATTTATCGGCGACGTTTTCAAAATAATCTTTAATTTCTGGTCCGCGGGCAAAAAAAACGGCTCCAGTTTGGATTAGGCTCAAATGAATAGGTATACATGTGAGCGGGCACATCGCAAGCGCTCCCAGGATAGGTATTTTCTCGCCACGTGCCGCCCACTGACTCTTTTTTTTCTAAAACAACAATGTCAGTAATACCCGCTATACGCAGTTTAATGACCATTAGCATACCCGTCATGCCTGCACCAATGATGACAACTGACGGGTTACGTTTTACTTGGCTCATGAGGTACCTTAAATATTATTATCGCGGTTCGATATGGCTACTTTGAATGTGATTATGCTGTGTTTCACAACTCAAAAATAATTAACGTAATAATTAACATAATAATTAACATATTCATTACATATCTAGAATAGAAAATTATTCATCATTGATCTATGGTCTAAATGGACTTATATTTGTTATTTTAAGACACATCCATCACACATTATGCCAATTCGTAACATTACTAGTGTACAAATCATTATTGCCTATGGCGGTGAGCTGGGTATTGATGTGGACCTTTTACTGCAAGGCTCGGGGCTGGTGAGCTCTCAACTAACCGCTCACGACGAGCAGATTGAAGACAAACAAGAGTTGCATGTACTTAAAAATTTAATGATGAATTCCACCAGCCCATTTAAGGTAGGAATGGAATTGGGCAGCCGTTATCACCTCACCAGTTATGGCATCATGGGTTATGCCTTGTTAGCGAGCAGCACCCCTAGAAAAGCGATTGAATTAGGTTTACGTTTTTTAGATTTAACCTATGTCTATTCAAAAATTGAGTTAATAGAGATTGGTCAGGATTTATCTCTTAGATTTTCATGTGATATTGCTGGTGAATTAGGAATACTTACTTTAGCTAGGGACATGATGGGCGCTGCTATGATCCAAAGAGAAGTGTTTGAAAGTGGCTATTTACCTATAAACTTACAATTCACTTCATCTCAACCACCGGACTTATCGCTAGATGCTCTGCAGAAATTATTGGGGGCTGAAATTCAATTTGGAGCAAATTATAATGGCATTACTTGGGTAGCCAAGCAGATGGATCTCCCCTTGATAAAAGCGAATGCTGCAACCGCTAAAATATGTGAACAACAATGCAGTCAGTTACTGCAGCAAAAACAAAATTGGAAACCCATAGAGAAGCAGGTTAAAGACACTTTACTGCACCTCGGCTTAACCTCGTCTATGCAACATATAGCAGATTATTTATCCCGAACGACTCGCACATTACATCGCCAACTAAAACAAGAGCAAACCAGTTGGCGACAAGTACGTGATGAGGTGCGCATAGGCATAGCAGAAGAGCTATTATCAAACCCAATGAAATTGGATGAAATTGCCGAGCGACTTGGCTTTAGTGATGGGGCTAATTTTAGCCACAGCTTTAAGCGCTGCAGAAATATAACGCCAAGCCAGCACCGAAAGCAGTCAAAGAATAATTAAAAAGCACACAGCACTTGGGACCTTATTTTAAAATATAGAAGTGCCTTTATTATCAACTTCATTCTAACAAATGCGAAAAATCAGTAAGGAAAGAAGTGAATTCATAGCTATTACCCATTCCATCCTCGCAACCTAGTTTTAGAAATATTGAAGGACGCATAACTAGTCACTGATTACATGGCCTTATTCTATTATTTATCTAATCCAAACGGGTTATCTATATTATTGCTCGGCTCGGTAAACCAGCGTGGTCCAGAGTCTGTCATATAAAAATGGTCCTCTAAACGAATGCCAAACTCATCAGGTACCACCAACATGGGTTCGTTACTAAAACACATACCTGTGGCAAGGGGGGTTTTATTACCACCAACTAGATATGGCCATTCATGAATGTCTAAACCAATACCATGGCCAGTGCGATGCGGACAACCTGGTGTTTGATATTCTGGTCCTAGACCTTGTGATGCTAAGTAACCACGAGCCGCATCATCCACAACTTCACAAGGCACGCCAATTTTCGCAGCATTAAAGGCAGCAAGTTGTGCATGTTTTTCAATATCCCAAAATTCCCTCTGCCTAGTTGTTGGCTCACCAAACACATAACTACGGGTAATATCCGATAAATAATCGTGTACTTTACAGCCCGTATCTATTAATACCATATCACCTTTTTTTAGTACTTGAGCATCTTTCACACCATGGGGGAAAGAGGTGGCGACCCCAAATAACACAATACAAAAATAGTTACCTGGCGCACCCACTTTTTGGTGCGCACGTTTAATAAATGCTTCTACTTCTGTGGTGCTTATGCCAGCATAAAGCATACTGGCCGTAGCTTGATGTACAGCCAGGGTCATGTTCATTGCAGCTTGCATTAATGCTATTTCGTTTTCTGATTTGTGCATTCTACAATGGGCTGTAACGGCTTGTGCGTTGATCAGGTTTAAGCCCGTTTGGGCTTTATTGATACCGTCGAATATAAAGAACTGCGCGCTTTCATCGATACCAATAGTGGCGGTATCAGCTATTTTTAATTGTTTTAATACCTCTACAAATAAGCTGTACGGGTTTTGGTGTTCTTGCCATCCGTGTATTGGCCCGTCTATAACCTTAAAGCCATTTAGGCTGCCTATTTCAAAATAGGGCGCTATGTATTGCACAATACCAAAGGCAGGTAATATAGCGCCAACCAGGCGCTCACTTGCATACCATTTCATGCCTGTGAAGTATGTAAGATTAGTACCAGCATTTAGATACACAACATCAATATTGTTGGCTTGCATATACTCTTGGGCATTAGCAATGCGCGTGAAGTATTCTTCAGGCTGAATAGGAACAAGCGTTTTGGTCATATCGCTTAATGAGGCTAAAGCTTGCTCTGGTGTTTGGGTGCCTATACCAATGGTCATCATTTTATCCTTTTAGATACTCACAAATTACGTAATCGAGTATCGTTTTTCGTGCTGATTAAGCAACATAATATCACCCCTTTGTGCAAGTTAGGCTGTAAAGAGCGTAATAACGTTTTCTGTAACCTTCAATTAGTAATGACGGTATTATTTTTATGTGTTGAGCCCACCTCAAATATTAATCGACAACTGTGGAGCATCATTATGCCTAAGCACTTTTACAAAAATATCAAACTTTATGTTGACCAAGAAATTACGTTTGCGAAGAAAGCGAGAAAAGTGAGAAAACAGGGCAACGTGAGTGTTGAGTTTTAACATTTAGAAAATACCCATGTTCTTGGACAGGCATCCACTTTTTTACACACCAAAGTGCATTTTTTGATGTTGTTCTGGGCTGTTAGGCAGGTCAATATTAAAAAAGGTTTAGATCAAGTAATGCGTATAGTTGGCGCAGCAACAAAAACCACCATTAGTTTTATCCCTTCTGGTAATAGTGAGGGAACTAACATTAGCCCTTTTAAGGTATTAGCTGTGACACCTAAACTCGCAACCATTCTTGCTAAGGCTAACGGGCAAACACCTACTGACTAGCTCAGAGCTAACCACAATCCTACACCTATCAACAAGGTGCCAGAAATACCGTTCATCCAACGTATATTATTGCCTTTATTAAGTAGGGTTTTTAATCCCTTGCCCCCTGTGGCATAAATCAACATACAGATAAACTCGCTAAACATAATAATACCCACCAGCGCCAAAAGCTGAAACGTAATAGGTTGAGTTGCATCGATAAAAGGTGGCAAAATTGACAGCATAAACGCCCACCCTTTTGGGTTAGCGATGGCGGTGACAAATCCTTGTGATATTAGGGCATAACGATTAAGTGCTAAGTCCATCTCTGAACTAAGGGACAGATGCGTTCCCGACCGGTACATTTTGCACCCTAAATACATTAGATACAGTCCGCCTATCCACTTAAACCATGTGAACACTGTCGGGTAATTCAGCATAATTGTAGCTGCGCCCATCACTGCCGAAACAGCAACTAAGGCTACACCGAATACTTCGCCTAGCATCATCCACAACGTTCGGCGCAAGCCAATTTTTAGTCCTAATGTCATGGCCAGCGTCATACACATACCGGGTGTAATGGAGATAAAAAACATAGTGGGGATAAATACGGCTAGAGTAGCGAAGGTAGGCATAAATGCTTATTAAGTTTAAATCTAGCGGCATCTTACGGAACAACAGATATTTTTGGAACTGAATAAAATATTGGTTTTATATCGTTTTAACGGCAACTAACTCTGTTGGTGTTCGCTCCACTTGATAACGTGGGGATCAAATCCCTTATCCAAAGTAGGTTTAACGATATTAAAATAAGGAGATATATCAAAATCTCTAGGTACAAATAAAGTGTGATGGCGAATTTGTAAGACTTCGTTGTAATGCGCTTTATTATAAGAATGTTTGGTCTTATCAAAAAAGATATCTGGCAATATAGGATAACGAATTGACTGGAATGTCTGGGCAATGAACGAGCTGCAAATAGCTCGGGTTGGATCACCGCTCCCAAGGATAATCATTTTTCTGCGCCAACGAATCGGCACTGGTGGCGTTTGAACCAGATAACGCATTAAATCAAACACATTCTTCATATCGTACTGATATCCAACTTGAGCCAAAGCGAACCCAATAGCATTATCTATTTCTTCATCATTCAACCCTACTGGACGACAGATTCTAGTATCTAAGTGTTCATAATGACTCAGAGATACTGTCCTTATACCATCGAGAACATCGGCTTCGACTAAGGTGACATTGTCACAATTAGGGACTGTACTCTTGCTATCATCGGCGATGCATAAAGCAGCATGAGACCATGTGGATTGAGTAAGGAATTTAATTGCTGTGCTGATCCTACTTGAGCCATCAACTAACAATACATCGCCCACCCTTATTGTGGAGGCCAACAATTCTGGTTTGCAGGTTGATGGTTGAATAAACCCGCTCGGTTTATCCAAATACGCAGCTAACCCACGGCCAATTTTATTCAATAAACTCATTCAACATTCAGTCCTGTGCAAGTATTTCTAATAATTCAATTTCAAGTAACTAATTAGAAGTTTCCGAGCTGAAATTGCTGATACAACGTTTGCCGTCGACTTCCATGGTTTACAGACTGGTATCTCTACACAGATCTTTTGATATCGTGAATTGAGTTAATACTATATTACCATCTTGATAAAACCGCTCCTAGTTAGTACTAAAACTTTGCCCGTAAGTCTGTTGTATGCCCTGTTCCTTTGTAACATCTCATAGCGGAAAAGACGACAAAGATGGATGCTAAGATTACCTTTTAGCTCGCTCATTTTTGTTAAAAATGTATACAGCACGCTTTTTTTTATTCACCATAAGCAACATCGCAAATGGCCTAGCCATTATTAGGAGATTATTATGCCAACACTCCACGGGGTGTCTGCTTCACCTTATGTTAGAAAAGTACAAGCTGTGTTGAATACCAAAAGTATCCATTACACCATTAATCCGATCATACCATTTGGCGAAAAAAGTGAACTGTTATCACTTAATCCTTTAGGTAAAATTCCTGTATATCAGAATGATGAAGTGACATTGGGCGACTCGTCTGTTATTTGTGCTTACCTGGAAAAGAATCACCCAGATACGCCACTTTATCCAACAGATGCAACTGAGTATGCCAATGCGCTTTGGTTAGAGAAATATGCTGACACTCATTTAACACCTTCCCTAGGCACAATTTTTTTTCAACGAGTGCTTAATCCTAAAATGTTTGGAACCCCAACTGATGAAGAAGCGGTGGCGAAAGTGGTCAACGGCGATGCGCCAATCATCTTCGATTATCTAGAAACACAGCTTGGTAACAATGCTTATTTTGTTGCTAATACCTTAAGCATCGCAGATTTTGCTATTGCGTCACCTTTTGTTAATGCTGCTGCAGGTGGCTTGAAAGTGGATGGTGCTCGCTGGCCGAATCTTGCAGCGTTCGTATCTCAAATGTTCGCTAACCCTACTTTTAATGAAAAAATCTTACTTTAATTTTTATAATCATTTAAATGCGAAGGTAAAAGATAAACCGACTCGCGTAGCTACACCCATACTAGATCGGTTTTGCTTCCCAAAAGATAAGCAACGAAAACGAATAGGTTAATAATTTAGATGCAGCTGCCATGCTTTAAATCCATTAAATGATGCGATTTTCTGTGAAATACAGCAATTATCTTCAAACTCCTTCAATAAACCGCATTCCTCCGCAGTTCCATTCACCCCCACACTCCATACAGCTCCATTCAAATATCTGCAATTAACTGCATTTAGCTTCATTACGATACATTTCAATGCACTTAGCTGCAATATTCTAAACATTAGCATTCATGCTGCTTGTTCAAATTCCAATGGACCTTAATCTCTAACAGCTGATGTTGTTTGGTAAGGAGGACAGAATAGCTTCTTAAACTGCCCTTAAGCTTTTTTAAGCTGACCATCGCAATCCAAAAACGCACAACACTTTATTTAAGTGTGTTGGCTTACATAACGATGCAATTGCTGCAAATAGTCGTTTTATCTAACCAAGCGACTTAAAATGCATTACCATTTAATCAATTGATTTTAATGATATTAAGGACTATTTCTATTATCTGGTTTTGATTAAACTAAACAACTTTTTACAAAACATTCAGTTTCTCATTTAAATGCGAAGATAAAAGATAAACCGACTCGCGTAGCTACACCCATACTAAATCGGTTTTGTTTCCCAAAAGGTAAGCGACGAAAACGAATAGATCAATAATCTAGATGCATCTGCCATGCTTTAAATCCATAAAATGATGCGATATTCTTTGAAATACAGCAATTATCTTCAAAATCCTTCAATAAACCGTATTCTTCCGCAGTTCCATTCAACCTCCCACACTCCATACAGTTCTATTCAAATTTATGCAATTAACTTCATTTAACTGCATTTAGCTGCATTTAACTGCATTTAACTGCATTTAACTGCATTACGATATATTTCGATGTGTTTAGGTGCAACACTCTAAACATTAGTATTCATGCTGCTTGTTCAAATTCAAATGAACCGTAGTTTGTAACAGCTGATGTTGTTTGGTCAGGAGGGCGGAATAGTCACTAGAACTGCCATAGGCTTTTTTAAGCCCACCATCGCAATTCAAAAACACACAACACTTTCTTTAAATGTGTTGGCTTACATAACGATGTAATTGCTGCAAATAGTCATTTTGAGTCGCATTATCCAACCAAGCGACCTTAAATGCATTGCCGACCAGAGTCACTATCTGGTTTTGATTAAACTTCCCTTCTTTTTGCAACTCAATCAGGTTCTCATTTAAATAAGCCCTAAAATAGGCAGGATCGTCTGAATTGATGGTGACTAACATGTCTTTTTTAAGCATTTTATGAATTTCATCTGAGGTAAGTGATTGCACCACAAATTGATTGGACACTGGGCACACAGTCAGTCCTAACTTTTTGTGCTTGATAAGCTCACACAATACTTCACACTCTAGTGAGTTGATCCCATGATCGATACGATCAACCTGAATATCGCTAACACATTGTTTAATATGCATCAGACTATTTTGCTGATTAACATCACAGTGCATTGTGAGCTTTAACCCCATTGCTTTTGCTTCTGAAAATACCTCAGCAAACTTTACTGGAGGGTTGTTCCTCTCATCAGAATCAAGCCCCACCCCGACCAACCAATTGCGATAAGGCTTGGCTAACACTAAATGTTGCATGGCAGACTCCGCACTCATCTCTCGCAAAAAACACATAATAAGCTGGCTTTTAATACCCATTTTTTTTTCTGCATTTACTTGAGCTTGATGGATACCGGTTATCACGGTATCAAAGCTGATCCCTCTGGAGGTATGTGCTTGTGGGTCAAAGAATAGCTCTGCATATAAGGTTTCTTGGCTTCTGGCTTTGGTCAAGTATGCGAAGGTCAATTGGTAGAAATCATCCTCTTCCACCAGCACATTCATGCCTGCATAATAAATATTTAAGAATGATGGCAAGTCATGAAAGTCATAGGCAGCCACTAAGGCCTCTGGTGTTTTGTAGGCCAACTCAGCCCCATTTTTTTTGGCAAGTTGAAAGCTTAGTTCTGGTTCGAGTGTCCCTTCAAGGTGAACATGTAGTTCTGCCTTAGGCATTTTCTCAATAAAATGTTGCATATCATATTTACTCACTATTGATTACGTATGAATAAACTAAGCAACTTTGGTACCCATTAGCTTAGCCCCTATTTTACTTATGCTAACAAGCAAAATATGTGTGATGTTACGAGTCAAAATCACGATTAGAGGTAAAAATGCACTTTTAAGGGGCAATATATTTGAAGTGAAGTGAACGATTCAATACCCTAGTACTTACAACCGCTGATTAATTCCTTTCGAAACTAAGAAAAGGTCCATTAAAAGAAATGCTTGTTGGATAGAAAGTGGAATGTAAGTTAACTCGAAAACATAAGAAACATGGTTTTTACTCACTTTGCGATGTTTCTTATAAGTATTTAAATTAAATACTCACTCGCTTATAAGGACGATATTCTGGCATCCAGAAATTGCGCTCAATACGCTCTTCTAATATTTCATCTGATACTTCTAAAGCCAGATTTTGCTGCATGGCTATTTTTGCTACATCAAAGGCAATTTTTCTACTCAATTGAGCTATTTCGCACAATGCGGGGAGTAACTCACCTTGCCCCGTTGCAGCAAGAGGGGAAGCTTCGGCCAGAGCGGCGCTGGCTGCCATTAACATCTCGTCGCTGATTAAACTGGCTTTTGCTACAATGACGCCTAAACCAATACCAGGAAAGATATAACTATTATTACACTGAGCAATGGGATAAATTTTATTTTTATATTTAACCGGTTTAAAAGGGCTGCCCGTTGCAACAATAACCTTACCATCCGTCCATTCTATAACCTGATGTGGTGTTGCCTCAACTTGCCGAGAAGGGTTACTTAAAGGAAAAATAATCGGCAATTCACAATGTTTTTTCATACTACGGATAACTTGTTCCGTAAACAGCCCCGCCTGACCCGACACACCGATTAAAATATCCGGCTGTGCACAATTAACCACATCCAGCAATGACGCAAATTCACCACTAAATGACCATTCTTTAATGGCATCTTGAGACTGAACAAGACGTTGTTGGAAATCTCGCAATTCTTGCATACCTTCGGTCAGCAAACCAAATCGATCTACCATAAATACCTGGCCCCGGGCTTGTGTATCTGAAATACCTTCTTTGCACATTTGTTGAATAATTTGCTCTGCAATACCACACCCTGCGGATCCTGCACCAACAAAAGCCACTTTTTGTTCAGACAAATTGGTATTTTTACTTTTACAAGCGGCCAATATAGTACCCACTGCGACTGCAGCGGTGCCTTGAATGTCATCATTGAAGCAGCAAATTTTGTCTCGATAACGTTCTAGTAAAGGCATCGCATTAGGCTGAGCAAAATCCTCAAATTGCAGCATAGCTTCAGGCCATCGTCGATTAATAGCTTTGATGAACATAGCTACAAACGCATCATACTCTGCTTGACCGATGCGTTTGTGTCGCGCCCCCATGTACATAGGGTCGGCTAACAATTTTTCGTTGTTAGTCCCTACATCTAGCATAACGGGTAAGGTATAAGCAGGACTAATACCGCCACAGGCAGTGTACAAAGATAACTTACCAATCGGAATACCCATTCCGCCAATCCCTTGGTCGCCCAAACCTAAAATACGTTCGCCATCGGTCACAACAATAACTTTCACCTTACGCTTAGTGGCATTGCGTAAAATATCATCCATTTGATGACGTTCAGAATAGGAGATAAACAATCCACGAGAACTGCGGTAAATGTCTGAAAACTGCTCACAGGCATCACCCACTGTAGGGGTATAAATAATGGGCATCATCTCATCGATATGCTCTTTAATTAATCGGTAATATAAAGTTTCGTTATTATCTTGAATAGCTCGCAAATAGATATGTTTGTTCATTGGCTCATCAAAACTAGAGTACTGCATATAAGCTCTTTCTACTTGTTCTTTGATGGTCTCATAACGGGGCGGGATAAGACCGGTTAAATTGAACGTAATACGTTCATCAGAACTAAATGCGCTACCTTTATTCAGTAAAGGTGTTTCTAGTAATGAGGGGCCAGAATGAGGAATGTACAGCGCACTTTTTGTAGCTGAATTTGCCATTAACGTATTGTCCTGTTTGTTCGTATTATTATTTCAATTATCACTAACAACGGAGGCCAGTGATGGGGTAGTGTTATTTTAAAATATATCTTCAATCTGGTTTTTACTTTGCTCACCTCGCTCAGCAGGTTCAATAATTTGTTCATCTGCAACAAAAGTTTGAGGCTCGGTACCTTGAGTAAAGTATTCAAACATAGATGTTGTATCGGTTCTATTAGTAAGTTTACCGGTGCCCTTATCTATACGCACTGTGAGCAGATCTGTAGGCATAGGTAACAAATGCTCCGGTTTACCCTCTAATGCATGTTGCATAAACCTAATCCAAGCGGGTTGTGCAGCATGCGCCCCTGATTCACTTCCCACTAAGGCATTACCCATATAATTATATGTTTTTGGGTTTTTATTGATCAAATTCTGATTGGGCATACTGCGACCCAAGCGACGATTGTTATCATCAAACCCTACCCATGCAGTGGCGACTAAGTCTGGTGTAAACCCACTAAACCATGTATCACGCACATCGTTGGTAGTCCCGGTTTTACCCGCGATGTCACTCCGACGGTTCATCAGCACTGCCGCACGCCATCCTGTGCCACGATTATCCCAATTACCATTAATTTGCACAGCAGAACGCATCATTTCTGCGACTAAAAATGCATTTTCTGCACTGATCACTCTTGGAGCGGAGAGAACATTTTTGACTGGCTCATCAACTTGTTGTGTTACACCAAACTCTGCGGCTAGAAGTGCTTCAATATCTTCGGCCTCAGCATTGGTTTGGTTTGTTTGAGTTTCTGCAACACAAGGATCACAAGCGGTTTTTGGGTTCGCTTCCCACAATATGTCACCTATCTCGTTTTCTATGCGTTGAATAAAATAAGGTTGAATTAAAAATCCGCCATTGGCAATGACCGCCATTGCAGTTGCCACTTCCAGTGGTGTGTGGGAGCCAGAACCTAATGATAATGTTTCATCTACAGGAATATCATCTTTATTAAAACCAAAACGGGTGAGGTATTCTGCTACATTTTCCAGTCCTACAGCTCTTAACAAACGCACCGATACCACATTTTTTGATTTGGTTAACGCCACACGCATACGGATCGGGCCATCGTACTCGGCGGGTGAATTTTCTGGACGCCAGGCATTCCCTGAACCAGATTGCCATTGTGTGATGGGTGCGTCGTTTATCACACTTGCCAAAGTGTAACCATTTTCTAGCGAAGCTGAATAAATAAAAGGTTTGATGTTTGAGCCCACTTGTCTTTTGGCTTGAGTCGCGCGGTTAAATTGACTTTGATAAAAACTATACCCACCAACTACAGCTTGTGCGGCACCATCTTTAGGATCAAGAGCAACAAAAGCACCACTCGCCTGAGGGTATTGAGTAAGTTGCCAATGCAAATCATCTTCTCTTTGACGGATTAAAATCAATGCCCCAGCTTGCAATATATCGCTGGCGATTTTAGGCTCTGGCCCTTGTTTGGCATCATTGATAAAAGGTCTCGCCCAATCTAAGCCATCCCAATCAATAATGCTGTATTTTCCTTGCTGATTGAAAATAATGATGTCGTTTTCATTCACTTTAACAACGATAGCGGGATGCATTGATTCGAAGGTTTGTAGTTCTTGCAGATAACTTAACATTTGTTCTTCAGGCCAAGGTTCTGAGTTGTTTAATTCAGATATTGTTTGTTCTGAAAGCAGCTCATCTTTATCTTTGACTAAATCTACTGACCAAAGTTGTTTGACTACCCCATGGTATCCATGACGTTCATCGTAATCATGTAAATTTCTGCGCACAGCTTGTTGTGCAGTAGCTTGCAAATCAGAGGAAACAGTAGAATAAATTTGATAGCCACCAGTTTCAGCCTCATCTTTACCGTACAACGCAATCATTTCATTATAAATAATATCTGCTAAGTAAGGCGCATCTAAATCTATTTCGGCGCCATACTTTTGTGCGGTGACAGGCGCATTAACAGCTTGCTCAAATTGATCTTGATTGATGTATTTTTCATCCAACATACGAAGCAAAACAATACGTCTTCTCACCACGGAGCGCTCTGGGCGACTAATAGGATTGAGTACCGATGGTGCTTGAGGTAACCCTGCAATAGTGGCAATTTGGGCTAATGTCAGTTCATTGAGTGACTTGCCATAATAGACTTGCGCTGCCGCACCAAAACCGAAAGCTCGGTGGCCTAATTCTACCTTATTTAAATACAACTCTAAAATTTCTTGTTTGCTTAATAGTTGTTCCATATGCCACGCTAAAATGATTTCACGTATTTTACGGATGTATTTTTTTTCGCGGGTCAAGAAAAAGTCTCGGGCCATTTGCATAGTTAGGGTACTTCCACCCTGCCCTTTTTCACCGGTGATAACTAAATTAACTAATGCACGCAACATGCCGATAGGATCTATGCCAGGGTGTTCATAAAACCTGCTATCTTCGGTGGCGATAACTGCTTGTTTTAACTGTTCCGGAATTTGCTCAAGGGTAAGTGGGATGCGGCGTTTCACCCCATATTGGGAGATAAGTTTGCCATCTTTGGTAAAAATGCGCATCGGCGTTTGTAATCGAACGTCTTTGAGAACGTCGACGCTAGGCAAGTCAGATTTGATATAGATATAGGTACCTATCAATATAGTAATACCAACTACAAATGTGACAGAAATAGCTATTAATGAGGATTTAAGTAGTTTCACGGATAAATAATACCAAGGCAAAGTCTAATAAATGTTCTACATTTTATACCTATGTACAGTTATTAGAACCATAAATAACAAAAAATTACGCAATAATGATGCAGTAAATTATTCCTATGTAAATGGATGTCTAAAATTGAAAAAATTATTTGGCGCTAAAGTACAAAAAATGATTGGCCTAG
>NZ_CALSOK010000023.1:0-96176 GCF_943787955.1 uncultured Paraglaciecola sp. | reverse complement strand
TTCTTTGTTGGCGCGCTCATTCTGGGCGACGGAATGTTGTTTATATCGATAAAACTCTATACAACATTTCGTATCAAAAATGCTCCTAAGAGATTTCGAGCTAATATCACATATATCCCCCTTGAATACTCATTCTATTAATTGACCATAGGCTATTTGGTTAGTCATGTGCGGATTATGCCTAAGCAGTACGAGCCCAATGATCAATATTCTTTTAATAGTGCTACACTGAAACAAATTAACATTTTATTTACATCAACCTGTCATAATTCCCTTTGGAGGGAAATGATTATGTTAAGACATTACTATATAAGTGACGACCTAAACGATTTGCAGGTTATTGAAAAAGAATTGGAAAACAGAGGAGTCAGCACCCCTCAAATCCACGTATTAAGCGAAGATGATGCCGAAGTAGAGAAGCACCATTTACATGCCATAGAAGCAGTACTCAAACAAGACGTTGTACGCTCTACCCAGTTAGGCGCCATTGTGGGTATTATCGGCGCCGCCCTAGTTTTGGGTCTTACGTATGCCATGCAATGGCATACCACGGATGCAGGATGGCTACCTTCTGTTTTTCTGGCTGTGATTGTTTTAGGCTTTTGCACTTGGGAGGGGGGCTTAGTAGGCATTCAAATTCCTCATTACCAATTCAAACAATTTCAAGAATTATTAAAACAAGGTAAACACGTATTTTTTGTGGATTTAGATGACGATCAATATGAGTTGTTATGTGAGGTGGTAGAGCGCCATTCTTCTTTGACCCACGCTGGCTCGGGCGATGCGACACCATCCTGGGTAGTAAAAGGGCAAGATAAGTTCAAAAGCGTTATGAAAGTATTACCTTAAGCTCTGTGAGTATCCAAACATCAGCTTAAAAAGCCAATGCTACAGTATTGGCTTTTTAAATAAGACTCGTCCGGCTTTCCTCTCCATTCCACTGTATCACTTCGCATCTTAGCTCAATAAAGCATTAAAGGTGTTTGATACATTTTTTGTTGCCTCAACCCTGCCCTTTTCTCATCCATGAGATTAAGTAATAGCTGCCAACCTGTAGGGCAATCTCGTTCTAATCTAGCTAGGTACTTGTGTTGATTATCAGGATAATGAGGCTTAATAATATGTTGGGATAACCAAGTATATTCTGGTAACAACAGATGAGAATAACCGGCACTAGTCGCAATACGTAACCCTGCTAAATCATAATCACCAAAGTAGATGCTAGGTTTATGACCTTGGGTATTTAACCAGCGCCGTAGTAAAGTTTTGCAGGCAGTGGAGTGATGTTTGTCGCCACGGTAAATAACCAGTGGATTAGCTAAACTGGCATAATGTTTAAATTCAAACCAGTCATTAAAACTATCACGATTTTCCACTACCACAAGACACTCAAAAGTCTCTAATTTCAACTGGCTAACATCCAATTCTATATTGGTCTGCTGGCTTAGATAAAAATATTGATTAATAGCACCAAGAGCCACCCTATCCGTGACCGCAGCAAGAATAAGGTGATGAGTCGGTTTGCGTTTTCCCTGTTTTTCATTAGGGTTTCTTTGTGCCGCACTTCTATGATTATCTTGGTTAAAGTTATCAAAAATACTGCCGTAACCTTCATCTAATAATGTTTGATTGATTTGTGCTATATATTCTCTATCAAACCGATATATTTTATTAGGCTTAAGCCATTTCCCCGGTTGAAACTCTAAATCATCACACCAATTTAAAATCTCATTCAAGATGCGACTTGCGTTTGCCACTGCCGCATCATCACGTGAAAGTTTGCTATGTTGTGCAGCCAGTAACCGTTTTGCCTTTAAACTGAGATCATCGGCCATAAGGTGGCTTAACCTGCAGCCTGATGATCATCAAAAAAAACGCATTCCAACCTTCACATCTTGAATAATATGTAATTGATTAAAACGACTTTGCTGTGCGCTGTCTTTTTCAAGTATAAAGCTGTGTTTATTGTGCTCTGGTAAACCTTGATGTTCGGCCACAATTTGGAATAACCACATTTCTGGCTCCCAGGGTAATGCCTGCTCGGCCAAATAATCGACACCACTTAATGCTTGTGGACTTTCAATTACCTGAATAAAAAAGTCTTCTACATCTTTTGCCAGTTGCTTTTGCTGTGTGGCCACTAAAATTTGTACAGTCATAACAAAACCTTCGGTTTGTTTCTCTGACTGTGAGGCTTGTTGTGGCTCTCTGGGCACCGCGCGGCCAAGCTCTGCTAGAGCATAACTGTCTTGTGCCCTGTCTAGAGCAATAAAGGCTTGGGGACTGATACCGTGGGCCTGATTAATCACCGCTGGGACTTCGCTTCGATTGGGATAATCACCGATTTGGAAATTAGGATGCTGGCGTAAAAAGGCACTCATGCGATTGATAAGCAAAGCTCTATCTTGTTGCTGGCGGAAACGCGCCATTAAAAGAACAAGACGTTTTTGTACTTCTAACAATGAGCCTGAATGTTCTGAAATACGCGCCTGTAACTGACTCACTAATAACTTACGCAGTGCACCATCACTTCCCGCTAGTTGGATAAGATCGTCAAAATTGATAATGCCAAAGCCATCCAGTATTCGTCTTAGTTGTCGCTGGGCAAGTTCAATTTCTAAAATTTTATCATCCAAGCTACTCACAAAACCAAACTCGGTATTTAATCTGTGCCAGAGACTTTCAATGGCATCACCAAACTGCCCCGTCATGTCGTTGATACGCTCTGTTAGCAGCTGCATATGTTGTTCACTGGCAGCATAATCCCCTTTTTGCCTAGCCGCTTGCAATGACTGCACCCGCGTGTCGATTTGATCTAAGTGCTCACCTACATCGGTGTTAATTTGCCGCTTTCGCTCATCTTGAGTCAAGCTGGCAATCAACTCGTTGACTATAGGGCGTAACCGTAAAGACTGCTCTTGAGGATAGAACAATACTCTGCTATCCAGCAGTATTTGCAATGCTTGCTGTGAAAAAGCTAACTCGTTTACATGCCCTTCTAAATAGCCCTGCATTAGGGCATCAGCATGTTTGCCAATAAGTTCTAATCGGTCTTTGCCTAATTCAAATAACGGATTGCTTTGGGCTGAGCTTTTTTGCTTAGGAGCCTGACTCAAAACATAGCCTCTTGCTCTGGTGTTTCGTCCTCGATAGGCAGGTTTTCTTCGTCTTTGATAAAACGCACTAATTCGATAAGTTGTTCAACTTTACCGGTGACAATATAAAACTGTCTGTCTTTATGGGGCTGATACAAATAACCCAACTCTTTGATCCGCTTAAAGACTTGTTTAATTTGTATATCGGGCTTGTCACTGGTGGACTTAAACACTCTGTCATGAGCAAGGTGAGCTAAACGATGGATAAGAGAATGGTTGTCCACTACTTTGGACTCAAAGTCCTGCAACTTAATGGTATCACCTGCGTTTAGCGCGCTATCACGTCCCAATGCTTCTTGCACCAACTGCATCCATTCCAACATAGGCAATAAGGATTGCACGGTGCTGGCAAATTGATGGCTAAGATGCTGACGAGCATCTTGGGTTAAGTCACAATAGGCTAGAAAAAAACACAGAACCATCATCGTTCTTGGCAACACGTCTATTTAACGGCCTTAAAAAATGGTTTAAGTCATTCACCAGCGCTTCGATTTGCAATTTATGAAAGCTGTGTTCATCTGTCACTGCACAAATAAACTCACCTTCCAGTAAGCGTTCTAATAATGGACCATGTTCTATCATACGTTTACCTTTGCTGATTCAGTATTTGAAACTTTTTTCTGTTGCAAACGTTCAGTGATTCGGCTGAGTTTTGGTTCGATTTTTTCTAAGTGTTGTTTCTGTTTATTAATCAAATACCGGTGTTTGAACAACATCAACACATCTGATTCGGGGTTGGGGAAAGCCCCCAAAATATGAATGTGATTAGCATCACAGGCTGTAAATAACTTTTCTACATTGTGATACGCCAAGGTACCAATTTCATCAATAGGCCAATGGATATGGATATTCGCTTGGTTACGCAATAAACGGGTAAAGGCCAATAAAAATTTACACAAAATCAAATATGCCATACCGTGACTTGACGACTCAAGTAACTGCCTATCATTTTTAATCACTAAATCAGAGCCACCCTCATTTAGATGTAACTCTAAACGTAACAGCGATTCGATACTGTAATTGGCGTCGTTGGGTAATACCTCAACCACATCTGCCAGATTATCTAAATACGCTTCACTTGGCAGAAAATTGTCAGACGTGCTCCATTTATTATATTGCTGGGCGAAACGTTTCAATGGAGCCCAAAAATTAAGTTCATCCACAGTAGAGATGATTTTCACCTCAGAACGGGCGATGCCGTCCAAGCTCAAATCATCAGAAACTTCATCGGTTAGGCGTTGACTTTGTTGGGCAATTTTACGGTTAATATCACTAAATACAGTGAAAAACTTGTTTAAGTCGCCTCCAATGGTTTCCCCTTGCTCCACAATTTGACGCTGGCGAGACTCTAAAATACTCAGCAAACGCTGCAAAATAGGCAAGCGTTCACGCACATTGGCGTCTTCATCTAAATTTCCAAAAGCTTGCAGCATAGTGTCGAGGAAGTCTTTGCCAGCATCTTTACCTAAGGTTGCTTCAAATTCTGTTAGCGACTCTTTTAATTTTTTCTCACCTCGGCTGCGGCTTTCTAGCGCTTCGGTGCATCGATTAATGCGTTCAGCCTGATCGCCAAGATTAATATTGTGCGCTTCTGACGGCTCAAAAGAAAAGACAATGTGGCTGAGCTGGCTCACCATAGGTTCAATTTCTGTGATCAAAGCAATCAATCCAGCCAAACTTTTTTCCAGGGCCAATAGCACTTTAGATAATTCAGTGCGTTTTGCTTGATATTGACTGCCCAAAGAGGCTTGCTGCTGGTCCAGTTGTTGCGCGAGTGCTTTTAACTCGGCTTCTTGTTCCAGTAATTCTGGGCGCTGTTTTAACCAATCGGTGTGCATAAAAGTTTTATATTCATTTAGCTCATCACGCCTGACTGTCACGGCTTGAATAGTACTTTTTAACACCTCAATTTGCTGCTTCAGCTCACGTAAAGTATTGGGGTCAATGTCTTGATTAGCTAACTCTTGATTAAAGGCACCTTCTAGTTGTTTAATCTGTTCACGGTTTTGCTGCCGTTTATGCTCAATTTGGCGTTCAAGTTCGTCTATCTTTTCATCTAATATGGCCAGTTCATCTTGCCAACCGGTCTTAAACTCTAAGAGCTGTTCTTCAAAATCAGACTTTAACAGGCTAATAGCCTTTATTTTTTGAGATACAATTTGTTGTTTTTGATCACGGTATTGTTGTAGAGCTTGATTTGCTTGTTTCTTACGTTTTTCTAACGCAGCTTTTAACTCATCGGCAAAACGTTGTTTAGCACTTTGGGCATAAGTTGTTTCTTGTTGAGCTTGTTCAAACGCTCGATTTTGCTCAGCTACCGTTTCCCGCTGTAACTCAGCTTCTTGATAACATTCGTCTAGTTCAGACTCTGCTTGTTTTTGTTGTTTTTCAGCCGCCAGTAAGTGTTTTTTAGTTTGCTCAAATAACAAGGTTAAGGCTGTTTCATCTTGGGCATAATCAGGGGCTTCAATGACAGCCACATTTAACTGAACGCCTAATAAACAGTTATCGTCAGCGGCGCTATTGTCAGCTGTAAGTTGTGGTGACAAATCTTTGCGTTCAAGCAAGGGTTCATCTATCAGCTTACCTATGCTTTGTTCCCAGCCAGGTTTATTATCTCTGAGGAATTGTCTAAGGCTGTCTTGCTCAGGAGAAAGTTGTTTATGTAATTGTTGTAAGCGTTCTTTGGCTTGTCGGGTTGCTTGCCTTGCTTGATATAATACTTTATCAGCTGCATCACGTTTATTTCTAAGCTCTTGATAGGTATGCTCAGCCCGCTTTTTTGCACCTGAAGTGAGCTGCCATGCTTGCTGAGCAAGCTCTAGTCGTTTGTCAGCCAGTGTTCCGTTTTCTATTTCTTGCTCTGTGGGCGAAGCTTGTTTCGCTTGGTGCTCAGCGCGCACTATGCTGCGCTCACTGTCTAATAATTGCTGATCAAATTCTTTAGTTTGGTGCTCTTTGCGTTGTTCAAATTGACTGCGCAAATCCACTTCTTTATCGCGATGAGTGTTACGCACAGTCTCTTTTTGTTGGCTAATCGTTTTTACTTGAGCTTGGTTTTTACGTGACAAGCGCTCTAAAGATTCAGATAACTTAAGCTTTTGCTGTTCAAGCTGACTCTGCAAATCTTTGTGCTGGTCTATGAGCAAATTATATTGTTCTAACTTTTGATCGTACTCTTCCCGTTTAAGGGGCAAGGCATCCATGTTTTTTTGTAATTGATCAATATCAGAATCCTGATAACTCTCATATTTTTGCTGGATATGATCTAACCGTGACGACTTAGCTTTCAAGTTTTCAGTCGTTTCACTGACACGGCTATTCAATAAGCCTTCTGCTTGCTCAAAGGACTGTTTGGCACTGCTTTGTTGGGTTTTAATTTTATTACGCTGCTCTTGAGCATCGGCTTTTTGTGTTGCCAGTGACTGTAAGTCTTTTTCTAATATCGGCTTAAGCTGCAACAATTGATTTTCAGTCGTATTGAGTTTTCCTGTCTGGGCCTGAATTTTTTGATATTCGTTCTGCATCGTCTGCAAGCGCATCGTCTGACGCATCTGCGTGATCCACTCACGGGCTTTAGTATTTTTAACTGTGGTAGTAGGCTGAACTAACCCATCTTCTTCAAAGATAGCCGCTAGCATAGTACGCAACGTGTCCATTTTGCCTTCTTTGGCATGTACCGCACTCACGAGCTTTTCCATATGCCGAATACGATGTTGACTAGACACCAAACTGTAGCGACTGGCTAACAGCCTAAGTTTAGTACTTTCACGCCCAGCCGTGCGCCCCACACTGGCATCGTTTTGGATAATACTGCGGTACTCACTGGTGGCTTGTATTTTGTGGGAAAATTCAATAGCAAGCTGCCTGAGTTGTTTAATCCACTGCTCGGGCAACATAGCTTGTACATTGCCTTGTTCGACATCCACCAAAATTTGTTCTTGATGATAAGGGGCTTCAACAAAACGATACTGCACCCCATCACTCCCTTTACGAGTTAACACAACTTGGCAGTTCTGCTCGTCTTCCCTTTGATACTCATAGATGAGATAACTATTAGCATGAGGCAAATAAAAGTCATCGAATTTCTTACGTGTTTTAGGCACAACTTTACTTGGCAATTCACCATAAAAGACGGGGATCAAACGTTGCAAAGTGGTTTTACCCGAGGCATTGGTGCCACAAATATTACTGTGGCCAGATACATCAAGTTCAACAAAACCAGGTAGATGACAATTAATAAGAATAATGCGCTGTAACCCGGGCATAGGCATCCTTCAATCAAGGGATTAATAACCTATAAACTTTACCAAATAGTGACCATATTTAACACTAGAAACGAAAGTATTAGCGGCTTTTTACGAAGCTCTGATAGGAACGTTTGAAATACAAAAACTCACTACCAAACATACCAAGAGATCCAATCTTATTTTTCAGCTAGGTGAAATATTGGTGGAGCCCTCAGTGATATCCAATATTCAACTGACAAAAAACTGATCGTCTGTAGCAAAACAAAAGTAATAAGGAGGCTATTACACATTTATTGAGGTAAACATGTTCGGTTTTTTAAAAGCAGATCCAGTCAAAAAATTACGTAGAATTTACGATCAAAAATCCACAGATGCGATGCTCGCGCAGCGCAAAGGTGACATCAAAAGCTACTCAATGCTCACCGCAGAAGCAGAAGGTTTATGGAAAGAAATAGAAACACTTGAAGCGGCTAAAAAGTCGAGTAATGACACCACAAAAAATTGTTGAAAACACATTACAATTAGCTAGGTATCATTTAATACTGGGTTTCAACCCAGCTTTCAAAAATCAAACAAGCAGACACACTGTCAATTTTTTGTTTATCGAGTTTTTTGTAGCCGCCCAATTCAAACAAACGGGCTTTGGCGTCTACTGTGGTTAAACGTTCATCGCAAGTTGCCACTGTGACTTTATATTTAGCATTGAGGCGGTTGGCAAATTTTTTGGCAGAAAACGTGACTTGTTGACTGGAGCCATCCATATTCAGTGGTAGACCTACTACCGCTAATTGTGGAGACCATTCAGCAAACAGTTTTGCCACAACGTCCCAATTAGGAATGCCATCTATTGCCTTGAGAGCATTGAGTGGAGAAGCAGTACCTGTAATCTCCTGCCCCACGGCTACGCCTATGCTCTTAGTTCCAAAGTCGAAGGCTAAAATAGTTCGTTGACCTTGTTTACTCATGTGACATCATCATGCGGGTATCATGGAGGGAAAATGTCATTCAAGCGTGACCTATATCAGGGCCAAGCTGCCAGACATCTATACCTAATCGCTGTACGGCAGTTTCCCATTTCTTATGGATTGGCGTGTCGAATAAAATTTCAGTATCCGCTTCGACCATTAACCATGAACTGGTTTGAATTTCTTCTTCTAACTGTCCACTTGTCCACCCCGCGTAACCCAGCATAATCAGTGACTTTTCTGGCGCATCGTTATTACCCAACGAAGATATAATATCTTTGGAAGTCGTCACCATGACTTCAGGGGTCATGATCAAACTTGAAGCCCAACCGGGCTGCGAGGTGTGTAAAATAAACCCCCTGTCTTGGCTAACGGGGCCACCAGCCAAAATAATATCTTGCGCTTTTTCGTCAATCACATCGGCCTTGTCGTTAACCTGTGCAACCAACTCTTTTAACTTCATCCCGACAGGTTGATTGATGACCAGTCCCATGGCGCCATGTTCGTTATGCTCACAAATATAAGTGACCGTTCGTGTAAAATACGGGTCGTCCATACTCGGAGACGCAATAAGTAAATAATTCTGCAAACTTTGCATTGTAGGATTTATGCTCCTTTGCCAGCGAAAAGACGTCTTTCAATAGCGTCAAATAACATACCGGTGATATTCACGTCATAAGCCGCTTCAATTTCTCGTACACAAGTTGGGCTGGTAACATTGATTTCTGTGACCCTATCACCAATCACATCTAAGCCTACAAATAACAGACCCTTTTCAACTAAAAGGGGCGCGATAGTTTCGGCAATCTTAAAGTCGGACTTTGATAACGGTTGTGGTCTGCCTGTGCCGCCTGCAGCCAAATTACCACGGTTTTCACCTTTAGTTGGCAACCTCGCTAATGCATAAGGTACCACTTGTCCATCGACAATTAAAATGCGTTTATCACCATCTTTTATCTCGGGCAAAAACTTCTGAAACATAGCGTAACGAGTACCCAGCTCAGTCAGGGTTTCAATGATGACCCCCAAGTTGTTACCGTCTTCTTTGACCCTAAATATAGAGCTGCCCCCCATACCATCCAAAGGTTTACAAATGATGTCTTGGTGCTCTTGATGAAACGCTTTAACTAATTGTGTATCTCTTGTCACCAATGTATCTGCGACTAGATCAGGAAACCAAGCAGTGAATAACTTCTCATTAAAATCCCTTAAACTTTGTGCTCTGTTGACCACCAACGTACCGGTTTTCTCAGCTAATTCAAACATATGCGTGGCATAGATAAATTCATTATCTACGGGGGGATCTTTACGCATCAAAATCACATCTAACTCAGCTAAACTTTGATGTAACGATTCACTTAAAGTAAACCATTTGTCTGCATGTGGCTCCACAGCCAAACTAGCCATTCGCGCCATGGGTTTACCATTTTGTAAATACAGGTCGCCCATTTCCATGTAAAACAATTCATAGCCACGCTTTTGCGCATCCAGCAACATAGCAAAACTGGTGTCTTTTTTGATATTGATGGACTGGATGGGATCCATCACTATGCCAAGTTTAATGGTCAATGTTGTTCCTTAGAAATATTATTCAAACGTTAGCTGAACGATAAAAGACTGGAATGTCTGGATAAGTTTGATCTTGCGGTAATTACTGCATAATTCAAGCTGTATTTGAATCAAACCAAGAAAATTTGAAATCATACCCGCGCCTTGGCTGCGCACGGGTGAGTTTAAGTTAGAGGATTAACCAAGTAATTAGATTTTCTTCGCAGCTTTTTTTGCTTGTTTAGCTAACTCCTTGTTATCGGCTTTTGCCAAACGTAAATAAATCCTTTTAGCTTCTAATGTCTGTGCATTAAGAACCATTAAGTTCGCTAAACGAAACTCTGCCCAAGGCTTAGGTGATAAGCCATCTAAGTCTGGCGCTTCGCTGAGATACTGCTTCAAGGCCATTATCCCAGCACCAATATTAGTTTCGCCTAAAACCGATGTTCTGCCCAACTGATACAAGGCGTTGTATTTTGCGACAACACTTTCTTGAGTGTCAGTATTTTTACTGATGGCCCGTGTTAATTCTTCAAATGCAGTCTGATAGTTCTCTTTGCGTTGCTGGAGCATACCGGCTTGAAAGAAAAAATCAGGAATATCGTTATAAGTCTGCTTGGCTTGCTGCAAAAGCGCGTCGGCCAAAGCATCATTATCTTGTGATAACTCATAGTTAATCTCAGCTTCTAGGCCTACTTTGGGATCAAGTTGCCTAAGTTTTTCTATCTGGACTTTGGCAATATCCAGGTCGCCACCAGCAATGCTGGGTGCGCTGGTGTGAAATTGCATTAATCCTTTCCTATATTTGATGGAGTCAGGCTGAAGTTCTACTGCTTTTGTAAAACTATTAACTGATTTTTCTGCATAACTTAATGCTGAAAAAATGGAACCCGATGCCTGTCGTCCCATGATAGCGCCACGGACATAATAAACTTCTGCATTGTTTAAATTAACTTCAAGCGCTTGTTCTATCCAATCCTCTGCTTCGTCTAAGTCACTGTCCATATAGATTTTGGCTAAATAAAGCATGGCTGCAGGGTTATGCCTTTGTTTTTCAAATAAGACGATGGCCTGTTCGGTTTGCCCAGTATTCAATATTGAGATAGCATTATCGAGTAGAGATATCTCACTGGCGAAGGCCATATTTGAAAAACTGAGATAACCTGCAAACACTAACGCTGTTGTGAAATTCATTGGCACTACCTTCCATAATATTGAGTATGCTGAGTCATAATTCAGTTTTCAGACGGTCATTTGGCCATTCAGTTCAATTAAATTAAATAACACGCGCCATTCTTAAAGCCATTGGGATAGGCATGATTTAGCAGTCACCTTTAATCTTCACAGCCGCCGTTTTTTCTTAACTCTTCTAGTTTAAATTTATATTTGCGACTGACCTTAACACTATCACCCGATGTTAACTGCGCTAAGTATTCGCCATTCGAGTTGGGCGTCAATCTTTTTAATTTACTCATGTTGATCATGGCTGAACGATTCACCCTCGGAAAAAGGCGGGGGTCGAGCTCTTGTTCAAATTGTTTGAGGGTTTTGCGTATAATATGCGTGCCTTCCCATGTATGCACACACATGTAATCACCTGCGGCCTCAATCCAAGAAATATCATCCAGCTTCACTCTGATCCACTCCGATCCGCTTTTCATGGAAACGCTTCGCTGTAGTTCGCTCATCGAACCACCACTTGTCACCTCTAAATTACGGATAAAACCATCAATGGAATTACCTGTTTTACGGCTCAGTAATGCGTCTAACTTAAGGTGTTGAAGCACTACATCACTGTCAAAAAAAGAATCCACGAGCTTACTTAAACAATTGGCCAATCTGTCATCTGAAAACGGTTTAAGTAAATAATCAAAAGCCTGAAATTCAAAGGCATGTAGAGCAAATTCTCTAAATGCGGTGACAAACACCACTTTAGGCACAGGAGTGGTGTTGTTTGATAATAGCTCTGCCAGCTCAAGCCCGCTTAATCCTGGCATCTCAATATCCACAAAAGCAATATTGGGTTGGCATTGCTCTATCACATCCAGCGCATGATGAGCAGATGGACATTGTGCAACCACATTAAACCTAGTGTCATCATTCAACCTAAGCATTAAACCTTCTCTGGCCAAACGTTCATCATCAACAACGATGGCTGTCAATTGACGACTCATGAACGCTCCACAGAGATTAAAATGTGAACACGATACCTCACAGTTAGAATACGTATAATATTCTTATCCATAAAACATACAAAAGGCCAATGTTTTAAAAGTAGACTCTCAGCCTCTTTATACTCTGCGGATTGGCCATCTCCCTGCCAGCTACCTTGCCCCTCTTCGAAACTAGGTATCCTTTCACTGGCTAAGTCCTCATCGTCTAATACTATACAGTGGCACATACATATCACTCCTGAATTGTTGTGGTATAAAATATACAAGCTAGGGGATAAAAGGCGAACATTTCTAGGACCAGGTGGGGATCTAAGAAAAAAAGTAAGCTGTAAAAAAGTATTCTTCGGGCAAAAAGCAAGGACTGCTTTGTAGTGGCAATCCTTGCTTAATTGAGAGAACAATACATTTTTATCAAATCTAATAAACACATATACACATCGGGTCACGACTTCGACGCTCTCATTGTAAGTCCAAGTTTCTGAATTTGAACCAGTATGTGATGAATCATTCAGATGATGGGATGAACCCCAGAATTTTTCATTTCTGAAATATTTAGTCACATTTGACATCAGCAACTAGCGTAAAAATAGAAATCTGTCCGCTTGATAACTCGTAGAACCTTACTTAGAACTTTAGCCTGATTTAACGTGGTAAACGTCAGAAAAAAGCGATGCCAAACCATGGCTTCTGTTTCTTCTGATGGTCTTGCTTAAAAGGGCTAATTGTGGCGCTAAACGGTTGAATTAATAAAAAATTCACTGCCGACGCAGCATGGCGATCATCTGGCACTATCAAAAAGTCCAATTATACATTTGGCTTAAAGATGAAACCCGGTATTGTGTGACTAAAGTGGGATTAATTAGGGATGGGACGTTTAGTTTTTTTAAGCAGTATTAACAAAAATGTGTGTATACATGCATAAATTATTGGAAAGTAAGTGAGTGCTCTAAACCAAAGTATAATTAAAACAATACAGGTTTACATACACTCACTTTAGTCAAAAAACATCAATCCTTATAACTTAGCTAATAATGCTTCGTAATCAACATCACTTTTACGAGCCATAAATTTAGCCGTATGTTGTGCTTTATTTACTATTGCAAAGGTCACTGGATCATAACCGTTGCAGACTAAACCTTTACTAATTGCTCTAACGTTGATACCACTTATTTCTATCGCATGACGCAATTTCAATTTGCTATCACTTTTAATTGCTTCACATATTTTGACCAAATTCGCTTCAATGTTATTGTCAAAAGCATTAGCTTGTGCACTGCCAGCAAAAAAAATGCCTGCGGTTAATATGCTGCCAATAATGATTTTTTTCATGATGTCTCACCCTGTATTAATTAAATTCTGCATGATTGCAAGTACATGCTTAATGTAGAGGGGAAGGTGATTTAAAGAAGGCTAATAAAGGCTAGTCACGGCCAAATGCGACTAAGCGACCAATTAACCATTCTCAGCGATAAACTATCGTTGTGAATCATCGATTAATCGGATTTGGCATTATTTTGTTACATTGGGAGAAATAGATTGAGCAAAATTATTTGGCTGAAATCTTTACAGATATTATTAAGCCCGGGAAACAGGCTTTTTAGTATCATTGAGCGGACTAACTTAAAAGGTATTTTCCTGATGAATTTTAATAAACAATGATGAGCTATGTCTGCTGTAATCCACTTTATATTCTTTACCATTGATGGTTTGAATAAATAACAAGGTTTTTTCTTCCCCAAACACCTCAATATTAGTGAGATCGACCAGTTCCATATCTTGTAGTTTTGCATTACGTTTGCTGTCTGGCACTTCCCCAACAAATTTTTTAATGCCTTTATGTGTGACAACAACGGCTGGATTATCATCACCGTTAATAATAAGTAGATCTAATTTTCTTATTTTATGAATGAGGGTATTACGACCACTTACGAGAAAGGGCTTTCCGGTCACTTAATCTCCATTGGAAATGTATGAAATACACTTAAATATACCAAAATTCTTTTACCCTTGCACCTCCTTGTCTTTGCACCATCAGGGTAAGGTGAGAGGATAGTTTACATTCGAATTTAAAAACTGACTATCGGTCAAGCTATGCAAAAAAGCAATGAGCTCTTGTTTTTGTTGTAATTGCAGGTCGAAACCAGCCACAAAGCGACTTTTCAAAGGGTTGGATTTACCATGACCTTTTCCTCCAGCAGCATAAAATTCAATCACATCGTTTAAAGTGGCCAAACTTCCATCATGCATATAAGGCGCACTCACCTCGACATTACGCAAAGTGGGTGTCCTGAACTTACCCATATCTTGGGGTTGTAAGCTAACTTCAATCAAGCCTTGATCATAGACAGGATAAGCACCTTTATTATCAATATTATACAAACCGGTGTTGTGAAAGGGTCGTAAATCCAACCTTTGGTTTTCATGTTGACTTGACTGACTAAAGTTGAATCCACCATGACAATGAAAGCACTCAAATTTTTCCGAGAAAAACAACTCCATGCCCCTTTTAGCAACGTCAGACATGGCATCATCATTATTTTGATAGGCATACTCATCAAAGGGTGAGGCAAAGCTGGTTAAGCTTCTGACATAACTGGCAAGGGCTTTCACTATTCTGTCAAAGCTTGCGCTACTGTCATCAAACGCACGTTCGAACAGCTTTGAATAGCTCTGATTTTTGAATCGTTGTAATACTTCACTTTCATGTCCCGTAATACCTAACTCAACCGGGTTTTCAGAAAACATCGGAATAAGGATTTGCTGCTCTAATCGTTCAAGCCCTGAATGAGACCAGGTCAGGTTACTGTTGTAAGCCACATTAACTAAGGATTGGGTATTACGCCGGTGTCTTTGACCTGTTGAGCCTACTGCCACTTTTTGGGGTTCTGAAAAAGCAAATTCCGGTTGATGGCAACTGGCGCAGGAAGTGGATTGATTAAAAGACAAATCCACATCAAAAAACAACGTCTTTCCCAAAGCCACTTTAGCGGCTGACATAGGATTATCGTTTGGCACTAAAGGGCTTGGAAAACCTTTAGGTAACGCCCAATCATATTCATCATCGTTTTGATGAAGCGGAGGCGGTTTACAAGCAAATAAAAAGCAACTCATAATAAGATAAAAGCTAGCGTGTAAAAACTCAGTTCTGAACAAGTTTAGTGCCATTCAAACACCTCTTGCGTTTGCAAGTTAAACATTAAAACTGTGCAACTTGCTTGGCCTGAATGAAACAAACAAGGATCATCGTTTTGCATGGATACATTGGCAATAAGCCTATCTAAATGCATCACTAGTGTTGTTCCGTTATGCTTTTTGTCCAGATAAAAGTCGACTCTATTGGGTTGTACACATTCTCTTTGTGGAGCGCGCATAGTTGAAACGGCTGTGCACCCTACACTGCCTAAATGAAATACCCAGTGTTTGTTGGGGGCTTGCATATCTAATCGCAAAAATTTGTGCCCTGAGCGCCACGACCAAAACATACTCGGCAGGTTTAACGGCGAAGGTTGTAATAATGGGTTTTGATGATTGAACTCAAACGGCACGGCAAGGGTAAACGAAAGTTGTTCTGATGCACTGAGATCAACTGGCACTAAAAATTGCAGGTCATGATTACTTTTAAGTGTTTCAAACGCGGTGGGATCGTTTTGATCAGGTGTATTGTCATCTTTTAATTTTGTAGCACAGTCATTCAGATCAGGTTGGATCAAGACCACATTATCTGTTTGCCAAAGTGTTGAACTTAATTGCGGTTCGTAAACAGTATTTTTGTCCAATAATTTAACGTCACTAATAAAAAAAGCGAGTTGCTGGATAGACCAAACTTGCTGATGACTGTCAAAAGCATTGCAAGTTAGAGCGCTTCCATTGTGCCAAATTTCAACCTTTATACTTTCCACATCATTTAATCTAGAACAGCTCCCGATCAACACAGTCAAAAAACTGAATAAAAAAAATACAAACGCTTTATTTACGCCTCTACAGGACAAAAAACTGGATCTGTCGTGTCTAAAAGGTAAGGTGTAATCAAGCTTCATATTAATAGTGATACGTTTATGGGATATGTTATTGGCGTTATAATGATACTGGCCATGGGGTACAGTCAAGGCGTTCAAGCACATGCAGAACATGATAAAGCCCGTTTTGTTGCCAACAGCGGAGCAGACAATGGCAACTGCAACAATAGATTTAGACCATGTAAAACAGTGACTTACGCCGCACAAAAAGCGAATAAAGGCGATGCAGTCTTGGTGGCTCAGGGTAAATATAGTATTGAATCTGAGCAAGATTTACTGTACCTAACGGGTCAAATTGTCCCCGTTTTAGGTGGATTTAATCAAGTTGAACAATATCAAGGGCAGAACCCCGATACCTATCTTACTTCTATTTCAGGTGTACCAGCCAAATATGCCGAACAACTGAGTCAACAAGGCTTTCATGTTATACGTGACACTAAAGGCTTCACATCTTCAAGTTTACAAGGCAAAGGCTTAAACGTTTCTCAATTACAATTGATGCAACAAAAACAAGTTAATCGCGCATGTATTGACGGCAGCGCAGACGGTTTTGAGTGTAATAACATGTCGTTACTGGCACATGTGCCTTTGTCTGATTTCCCCAGCAAGCCTCTGTCAGCCAACGACATATGGGGGCATATCGATCTCAACACTCACCAAGAATATGCCATTATAGGCCTCAGAAATGCGCTGGCTGTAGTCGATGTAACCGCACCCACTTCGCCCACAGTCATCGGGAGTATCTCAGGTTTGTCTTCCACCTGGAGAGATATCAAAGTGTACCAATACTTTGATACGCCCACCTTAAGATGGCAGGCTTACGCTTATGTCACCACTGAGGCCAATGAAGGTTTGACAATCATCGACTTAAACGACTTAGAAAATGGCATTTCAGTGGTGAGACGGCAAACAACAGACAGCACCGCCCACAATATCTATATCAGTAACCTGGATTACGGGCTAAATATTGCTTTAGCCGGTCAGGTACCTGCAGTGCATATTTTAGGATCCAACAACTTTAGCGGTGCGTTCCGTTCGTACTCATTGTCAGATCCTGAGGCATTAGGCGCGACCTATACTAACGCATCCAGCACTCGAAGCGATTACACTCATGATGCGACATCGCTTACTATCAATGATGCACGGGCCCAAACCGACTGTGTTCAAGCCAATAATACCGACTGTTTAGTGATACTCGATTTTAACGAAGACAATCTCAGAGTGTGGGATCATACGGATGAAAAGCAAGCCATAGAGCTAGGCTCGAGCTCCTATCCCAACGCTGAATATACTCATTCAGGTTGGTGGAGCGAAGATAAACAATATGTCATTGTCCATGACGAACTTGACGAACAAACACATGGCCTCAATACTACCTTAAACATATTTGATATCAGCAGTTTAAGCACACCCACCCTAGTGGGCACTTGGTCTGGCCCAACTCGCGCAATCGATCATAATGGTTTTGTGCGCGGCAATCGTTACTACATGTCTACCTATGAACGCGGTCTGACTGTACTCGATATTACCGACCCTAGTGCCCCAGTTGAAGCAGGGTTTTTCGATACCTATCCGGTGTCAGACAACGCTGGATTTAATGGCGCATGGGGGGTCTATCCATTTTTACCCAGTGGTAATATTTTGGTGAGTGATATCAATAGCGGTTTATACATTATTCAAGACCAGACATTAGAAAACGACACTGGTAATATCGCTTTTGAACCCAGACAATACCAAGTAGATGAAGGTCAGAGCATCAGCATTGTCGTCACTAAGACCGGTAATGGTGCCAGTACTGTCAGTTACGAAATATTGTCAGGATCAGCTGATTTAGAAGACATTGTTCTAACGAGCGGCGAATTACAATGGACAAACAACGACACTGCCCCCCAAAAAATAGTGCTACAAACAAATAACGACACACTTGATGAAATCACCGAAAGCGTTTTCATTCGATTATTTGATCCTAGAAATGGTGCCACCCTAGTTAATCCAAGCATCACCACTGTGCAAATAATCGATGCGTTGCAGCAAGGTCAAATCGTGTTTGCCACAGATGAAGTCACGGTTAAAGAAACCGACCCAACAGTGCAAATAGCAGTAACGCGTCAAGGAGGCAGTGATGGCAATATCACTGTCACCTATGCTCTTAGTTCAGGCACGGCGATATTGGGTGCAGATGCCAATTCAAGCAGCGGCACACTTGAATGGCTAGATACAGATAGTGCAGACCAATTCATTGATATATCCTTAATCAATGACAACGAAACCGAAGCGCAAGAATCCCTAATATTAACGCTCAGTGCAGATGAAGCAAATGTACTCGGTAATCAATCGACTATAAACATAGTGATCCGTGACGATGAGTCAAACCAGGCCCCAACATCATCAGCGGGCGAAGACTCTGAAGTCAATACTAGGCAAAGCGTCACACTTGTCGGAAGTGGCATCGACCCCGAAGACCAACTGCTCAGTTATCTGTGGCAACAAATATCTGGCAGTAACGTCACGATCAATAATGCAGATAACCCACAGGCCAGTTTCACTGCGCCAAGTGCTGCTGGAATATTGGAATTTTCACTTAGCATCACAGATGATTTTGGCTTAACTAGTTCTGACAACATCGTCATTACCGTAATTGCCACCACCACAGGCAGTTCCTCAAACAGTTCAGGGGGAGGAAGTGCCTATGGATTAATACTGTTAGGCCTACTTTGGCTTGGGATACGTAGAAAAACTGTCGAAAAATGCAGCAATCAAACGTAATTGCTCAACAAGTAAGATGACAATGAAAAAAAAACTGCTTATACTGCGCGTCGCTTTCAGCTTACTGTAAGCTGGCAACTTCAAAAAGTAAATTGGCCCCTTAGCTCAGTTGGTTAGAGCATACGACTCATAATCGTCAGGTCCCCTGTTCGAGTCAGGGAGGGGCCACCATTTTCCTGTTATAAATCATCGAGTTAATCAAAACCCGCTAACTATAATTCTCAGAGTTTTACTTTGTGACTTCAAATGAGTTTCATAGTTATTTACTCCGGAAATTTTTTCCAAATAGTACTACAAGTTGACGACCTAACTAAAATGGCACGTCCTTGATAACTGCTGATGGTAAATTCATCATAGTCGGCTATAGTCTAATTGAATTTCAATCTCAATTTTCGGCACATGCCGCCATAGCAAAAGCAAATAAGCTATGAAAATATTAATTGCATTAATTCTATTGGGTCTCACTGTCTCATTATCCACCCGCGTATTGGCTGACGAACATTCGAAGCTGCGGGTTGTTGTAGTCGAGACAGATGATGCTCCAGCCTATATCACACAACTGAATAAAGGGAGTATGCTAATAAAAGCCATCACTCCAAAAATGACAATCCACGCCTGGCAAGCCACTTTCGCTGGAGATGCGACCGGCGCGATGATAGTTGGCCTAGAATATCCGGGATCCCTTGCAGACTTTGCGAACGCATGGGAAAAAGTGCAAGCTGACGAATCGGTTGCACAATGGCTTACAGGATTAGCCGGACTTCGAAAAATCGTCTCTGACAGCCTTTACAGCGAAATAGCGATATAGCGGAACTGCTAGAAAATTGCGACAAAAAGGGCAGGTGTGAATTTACGTTATATTCACTCCTGCCCTTTTTTTGTGATTATGGGCACAATGGTTAATGAATGAATATTGCTTTGTCACTGGAAACTCTAAGGTGGTTAACGTGACAAGATTGCCTGTACTGCCAATATTTTACAGCTGAACACTACGAAAACACCTAGAGTAATAAAAACCCGTCATAACGTAATCGATAAACCCAAAGTGATAGAAGTATTATCATTCTTTATGTCTTAGATTAAAAACCATCAACATGGCTGTACTGTAAATTCTTCACTATTAAGTGACTAAGTGTTGATGACTCATCACTTAGTCCTTAATAATCACTCTGCAAAATCTCAGCTAGCACAGATTACATTAGGCGGGTTTACGGGGTTTGCGTTTATTACTATTCGATTTTCCGTGACTCACTTGCTCTGCCTTAGCCGCTTCGTTATGAGGTTGATTGTCACTAAAACGGGTTAACCCTTTTTGCGCTTTGTTGGCATTAGTAGACTTACCTTTAGCAAACGCCTTATTACCTGAACGTTTAGCGAACTCTTTTTGATCGCGTCCTCTTAACTCATTGCGACTTTCAGCTGGCACTAAACATTTAGGGCTATTGCCAATCAAGTGGGCCTTACCCATTTCTTTGAGGGTTTTACGCAATATTGGCCAGTTAGCGGGATCGTGATAACGTAAAAATGCACGGTGTAAACGCCTATGGATTTCACCTTTAGGCACCTCAACTT
This sequence comes from uncultured Paraglaciecola sp., assembly GCF_943787955.1. Taxonomy (NCBI): domain Bacteria; kingdom Pseudomonadati; phylum Pseudomonadota; class Gammaproteobacteria; order Alteromonadales; family Alteromonadaceae; genus Paraglaciecola; species uncultured Paraglaciecola sp. Next base: position 75,730 of record NZ_CALSOK010000023.1, on the reverse strand, counting down.
CTTCACTTTTATGATCCACTTTATGTATCGGGTTTTTACCGGTGTGATACATGGTGGTGGCGTTTGCCATAGGTGATGGATAGAAGTTTTGTACTTGGTCTAGTTTAAAGTTGCGCTCTTTGAGCCATAACGCCAAATTCACCATATCCATATCTTCGGTACCCGGATGAGCAGAAATAAAGTAAGGAATAAGATACTGGTCTTTGCCCGCTTCTTTGGTGTATTTGTCGAACAGCTCTTTAAATTTATCGTAAGTCCCCATACCCGGCTTCATCATTTTATCCAACGGGGCTTTTTCAGTATGTTCTGGTGCGATTTTTAAATACCCACCTACATGATGTGTGACTAATTCTTTGACGTAATTTGGATCTTCAATCGCTAAGTCATACCTTACACCAGATGCAATCAGGACTTTCTTAACTCCTTCCACTTCTCGAGCTTTACGGTAAAGATTAACGGTAGGGGTTTGATCCGTATCTAAGTGCCCACAGATTTCTGGCCACACACATGACAGACGTCGACAAGCTTGCTCGGCCTTGGGGCTTTTACAACGCAACTTATACATGTTGGCAGTGGGACCACCAAGATCAGAGATAACACCGGTAAAGCCAGGAACTTTGTCGCGAATTAATTCTATTTCACGAATAATCGACTCTTCTGAACGGCTTTGGATCACCCTGCCTTCATGTTCGGTAATCGAACAGAAAGTACAACCACCAAAACAGCCACGCATGATATTCACTGAGGTTTTGATCATATCGTAGGCAGGGATCTTGGCTTTACCATAGCTAGGGTGTGGCACTCGTGCATAAGGTAAATCAAACACCGCATCCATTTCTTCGGTTTCTAATGGATACGCAGGTGGGTTGATCCAAATAATACGGTCGCCATGTCGCTGCACCAACGCACGAGCACAGCCAGGGTTGGTTTCTTTATGTAAAATCCGTGACGTATGGGCGTAATGGGTTTTTTCGGCACGCACCACATCATAAGCGGGCAGTAACACATAGGTTTTATCCCAAGGTTTACGTCTTTCGGTTTTTGACGTAAACGGCTGGATCACTATGGGTTGCGCTTTTTGCTCTTCGATTGCCGCTTGTCTCTCAGCCTCAGACTTAACCGCGCATTTATCGTCAATAATTTGATAAGGACTAATAATGGGTTCAATTTTACCTATGCTGTCTAGGTGGGTCGAATCCACTCCTTGCCAGCCGGGTAACGGCTCTTTACGAATAACGGCAGTACCGCGAATATCTTGCATCTGGTCAATCGTTTCACCCGCAGCGAAACGGTGTGCCATTTCTAACAAAGGTCGTTCGGCATTACCAAACATCAACATATCTGCTTTTGAATCAAACAATACACTACGGCGTACTTTGTCTGACCAATAATCATAATGGGCGATACGTCTTAAACTGGCCTCAATGCCACCAATCACCACAGGTTTTTTGTAAGCTTCTTTACAACGCTGGGTGTAAACAGTCACTGCACGGTCGGGACGTTTTCCGCCTTCGTTGTGAGGTGTGTAGGCATCATCATGACGTAATTTTCGCTCAGCCGTATAACGGTTGATCATTGAGTCCATATTACCTGCAGTCACACCAAAAAACAGGTTAGGCTCACCAAGCTGCATAAATTCATCTTTACTATGCCAATCAGGCTGGGAAATAATGCCTACTCTGAATCCCTGGGCTTCTAACGTTCGGCCAATAACAGCCATACCAAAACTCGGATGATCCACATAGGCATCTCCAGTAACCAGAATAATGTCACAACTATCCCAGCCAAGTTGATCCATTTCTTTGCGGGACATAGGTAAAAACGGGGCTGGTCCAAAACACTCGGCCCAATATTTAGGGAAGGAAAATAATCCCCGCTCCGCTTTCATACGGGCGACAGGTTTAGAACGGGTAGCGGGTTGAATGGTTGGCATGATGCTCTCTAAAAAATGCAGCGACTGGCTGTACAAAAAATCGGCGAGATTATAGCAGAAATAAATGGCCTTGGTGTGCCAATAATCACCCCAAAATTATCAGGGTTATATGCGCAGCTACATTTGCCAATATAGCGCATTCAAATCCACGCTTGTAAAGTAACCAACCAACAATACAGCCCAAAATTGCGTTGCCCACTATATTGCGTTGCCCACTATGATGTACAAATAAAATACAGACTAGATTTGTCGGTCAACCACAGTGCAACAGGCAGATACCGCAAGGGTCAGAGTAAAGTTGCAGAGGGTAGATATCGATAGATGATATAGATGACGTTAAATGCTTTATAAATTTCGGTTTCCCTCAAAAATACAACCCATAAACCCTTAACTATTTATGTCCTGTTCGGTATTTAAGGGTGCATTAATCACCGCTTCAACGGTTTCTTTTGACGGATAACCATCAGCAATCAAACCAACAGTCACTTGAAATGCACGTACACCTTTGCGTGTGGCGGGACCTAAAATGCCGTCGGCCTCCCCAACATCAAAGCCCAGTTTGTTTAGCTTATCTTGAAATTGTTGCATTTTTGTAACGGTATAATTAGGTAAATTGGGTAGCGGTTTTGATAAAGTACCCTGCCCATTTATTCTGTCAGCCAAGTGACCCACTGCTAAACCGTAATATTCGGAATTGTTCCAACCTAGGATCACATCAAAATTAGGGTAAACCATAAACGCAGAACCATTATGCCCGGCAGGAATAAGTAAGGCTGCTTTTAAGTCACTATCACCGAGTGTTTTACCGCTCACTTGCATCACGTTTTGCTGTGACCAAAAAGACACCGTTTGAGGATGGGATTTACCTGCTAACTGATAGTTAAAATCTTTGGGTAATATGACTTCTCTGCCCCATCTAAAGCCCGTTTTCCATCCTAAACTTTGCAAAAAGTGTGCGGCAGATGCCAGTGCGTCTAATTCATTGTTCCATAGGTCAACTTTGCCATCTGCATCGCCATCTTTAGCATATTTCATATAGGCGGTAGGCATAAATTGAGTGTGGCCCATTGCGCCGGCCCAAGAACCAATCATGTATTTATCATCAAGATTTTCACGCTCAAGTAACAACAAAGCTTGCATAAGCTCTTCAGAAAAATATGCGCTTCGACGTTGATCACACGCCAGTGTTGTTAAAGCAGGGATAGTGGGGATTTTACCTTTAATGCCCCCAAAATTCGTTTCTAGCCCCCAAAATGCAATCAGATAATGGGCTGGTACACCATATTGCTGGGTAAGTTTAGATAAAAAATCACGATATTCTACTAATTTTTCACGCCCTTTTTTAACGCGCCAAGGTGTTATTCGTTTTGAAAAGTAGCCAGTAAAAGTCTGAACAAATTCTGGTTGATTGCGGTCGTAATCTAGAATTTTTGGCAAGAGTTTAACCTGCCCTAAAATATCGACAGTCGTGTTTTCAGACACCCCTGCGTTTCGAGCTAATTGCTGTAAACGTGCCACACACTGAGGAAACGATTCCGGTTCAGTTATTTGACTTTGCTGAGCGTGAGACATGAAAACCATAGACATCAGGCCTATAGTAATAAAAATTGTTTTACATGAAGAGAAAGCAATCAATGTGACTATCCAAAAAGTGTTAATAATTGTTGATCTAGGACTTATCCTATCCGACTTAATAAAAATCATTAAGCATATTTCGCTACCCATACCTCATTTGCCATAATATTTTCTGTGCTGGTAATATGATCCAGCCAGGTTTTGCCAATTAAATGATCAAACTCATGTAAAAATATCCGTGCTACAAAACCCTCAAGCTTGATATTTTGAGCCTTTCCTTCTCTGTCAAAATAGGCCACATCCACCCAATCTGGTCGCTCAATACGTCCACGTAACCCCGGCACAGACAAACACCCTTCCCACTCCCAGACCTTATTTTCGCTACTTTGTTTAATCAGCGGATTAACCAAAACCAAAGGCTGCATATCAGGCGCATCTGGGTAACGAGGATTAGGCCGTGAAGCAATAATCATAATGGCTCTAGGGTCAAACACTTGTGGCGCGGCAATGCCAATACCGTTGGCCTCAAGCATAGTCGCCAATAACTCATCAATAAATGTGATCAGTGCCTTTTGCTCAAACTCAGACTGCCCAATCTGCTTAGCTGGCGTCCTAAGAACGTCTTCACCTATCTGCGCAATTTTCATCTATTATTTCTACTTCCATTTTATTTAAGAATTAGCTTTTTGCGAGCAGCGACTGGCTCGAATTTTAAAGCTCCCATCTACCCTTCACACAGTCAATTCATCCCAACAAATCGCGGGCGACTGGCTATAACTTTTTGCACTGCGAAGAGTGTAAATAAACGAATCCTTGCGGATGATATTTCTATATTTTTGACCCTGCTCTCTTAGTGCAAGCAAATAAGATTTCAGTTCACTGGCCATGGTGCTCGAGAAGGTATAACGAATTTGCCCTGTATCTTCTACTATACCCACCGCTAGCCCATAAGATATTTGAGTTAATGGCGGGCGGATCACCGCAACCAAAGTTTGCCCTTGAAAGGTTAAACCGGCTTGATCGAACTTTGCTTTCATTTTACTCATCACCTGTTGGGTATCTTTTATCGCGTCGATATTTTCTGCAAACTGGAGAGTTTTATTCACAAAAACTGAATTTACAAACACCTCTGAATCATATTCTTTTGAAGCTCTTCGGTATATTCCTTGCCAACTTAAGTTGGTTGCGCCTACTTTTAATTGCTTCTCCCGAGCGTCTCTTAATGACACATAACTGCGATGCCACAAAATGTTATCACCTATAGGTTGGCCGTCTTTTAAAAATTGAATATTGAGGGTTAACTCATCGCAACCATTTACTTGCCCAGAAAAATTTAAATTTTGTAAACCAAAGTTAATTGATAAAGGCTGAGTATCATCGTAACTCTTGAGATTAAAATCTGGATATAACCCATCTTCCAGTACAGTTTGGCCGTTAACCTGTAAATCATAATACAAGGCATCAGCTCCGTTTCGAATGGGCTTGTCGGAGCTTAAGAAAAAGTGAGTATACCCAATCCCAATCAAATCTTGTTGATCAACTCTTGATTCAAGTGTTGACAAAGATGGCACGGCCCAATAGGTATGTTTAGTTTGTGCATAGGCCTCTGAAATAAAAGGCGATAGCCAATTTAGGTTGCTAATAGAACTATCTGGATCATTCGTCAATGGGCATAAATCAAACCACTTGGGTGACATCTCATCATGCAAACACTCTCCGTTTGCATTACATCTAAATTCCACATAATTATTGTCATTTGGCTTGACTGTTTTAGCCCGTTGCAAGCAAATTTTAGCCGGTTGTTTTAGCAAGGTGTTGCCTTGTCTAACTTGGAAGGCCACTTGAGCAATACTCGTTACACCTATATCTAATAATTCAATGGTTTCACTAAAAAAATCATCATCTTGTTTAACTAACTTTTTCTCTCCCTGTTTATTTTGCAAACGAAAAAACGCTATGTCTGAATATTGATTTTGTGTATTTATTTGTTCAGAATCTGAATTTTTAAACTTAAAGTCTATGGTTTTAGGCAACTCATCTGCTTGGCAATCACCCAGAATGCACGCTTTTATACTGCGCAGATGAGGATCAAGACATGTCCGGATTTCCCCATCGGCAATATTGCGAATACTTTCATCTAAGTAGTTTACCGCCCCTTTTGAGGTTACATCACTGATCCCAGCTCCTGCATTCGCTCCTTCAGTCAAACTGCCTTGAACTCTTGCATATAAATCGACGTTATCGGTTTGACCACTCAAACAGGCATCTTGTGCAATTTTGAGTAATTTCATACCTTTTTTTTCACTTTCACTTAACGTCACTTCTGGACTAAAAATTTTATCTTTAAAAAAAACAATAGCGGTAACTGTTAACACCAAAACGAACATGATTAAAAGTGAGGTTGGCCATTTCATTTAAATCGTCCTTAAAACTTCAGTTTCACCCAAATATTTATAAAGTCCCAGGGAATGGCTAAGGCTTCGCGTATGTAGTAACGCAACCATTTAATTGTTCCCAAGGCATCTTTATCCGATGGCATGTTTGCTCGCTGAGAGTCAACATCCAACATCCACAATAATAGCTGACATCTATAATTGTGATAGGTACTAGAACAAATAATGACGTGATCATCTTGGGGTTGATAAGAATGACGAGTAAGTATTTCAGCGCAATAAAAGGTCGAATCCATAGTATCTTTGGCTTGATCTTCCACAATGATTTGCTCATTGGTTGCACCCAAATCTAATAATAGCTTTTGCATGACATGTGCTTCGCTAGGGGCATGTTTGCCTACCCCACCTGTTACGATAAAATAGCAAGGGGTGGCTAAACGTTGACTAATTTCCCATGCCCCTTGAACCCTGCGTAACAAGGTACCACTGGGGCCCCCCCCAGCTTTCACTGCCGCGCCATAAATAATTAAAAATGTTTGTTTCGACATATATCTTCAATCTATTAACTGCAGTTGTGCAAATTCTCGGTACAAAGCGTTACTTTTGACCAATTCTGGATGGGTACCTACGGCGACTATCTCACCTTTGTCCATCACCACTATACGATCGGCATTAATAACCGTCGCCAATCTATGGGCGATAATCAAAGTAGTTTTGTCTTTCATTAATTCTTCTAGCGCCAACTTAACATGTTGCTCGTTAGAGGCATCCAAAGAACTAGTGGCTTCATCTAACAACAAAATAGGTCTGTCAGCCAAGATAGCTCTAGCAATGGCAATGCGCTGTTTTTGACCGCCAGATAAACGCACCCCTCGTTCGCCTAAGTTAGTCTCATACCCCTGGGGTAACTCCAGAATAAAGTCATGAGCGCGGGCTGCTTTTGCAGCGTTTTCAATATCTAACTGACTAGCATTGGTGCGGCCATAACCAATATTATCTTTAACGCTACTAGCAAATATCACTGATTCTTGAGGCACCAACGCAAATTGATCTCGCAACGCAGGTACATCTAGCCATTTAATGTCTTTGCTTTCTAATTTTATCTGACCGCTGCTGACGTCATAAAAACGCAGTAATAATTGAAACAACGTAGACTTTCCTGCCCCACTTGGGCCAACTAAAGCAATACGCTCACCACTTTTTATTTTCAAACTCAGGTCTTTTATCACCGATACATTGTCAGCTTGGGGGTAGTAAAAATTCACATTCTGTAAGCTAATTTCACCACTGACTTCATTTGGCAAGGCAATGGGAGACACAGGCGACTCAATACTGGTTCGAGTGTTCAGCAGTTCCATTAAACGCTCACTGGCACCCGCTGCTTTTTGAACTTCCCCAATCACTTCACTAATAGTCGCCACAGCGCCACCCGCCATAACCGCATAAAACATAAATGCGGTGAGTTCGCCAGCACTCAGGACCCCTGTTAATACTTGCTGTGCACCTATCCACGCCACTGACGTGATGGCAATAATACTAATAGCCATAATAAATGCTACCAGCAAAGCACGATATTTAATTCGTAATTGCGCAGCCCACATCACCCCTTCAATACGAGATTGGAACAATGTTTTGTCTATTTCTTCATGAGAATAAGCCTGCACAGTGTGGATTTCATGTAATGTTTCATCTACATAAGCGCCCACATCTGCGACTTTATCTTGACTGTTTTTTGAGTGTAATCTTACTTTAGCCCCAAATACTCTAATTGGCATTAATACTATTGGCACTGCAATTAATACATATAAAGTCAGTATTGGGCTAGAAAATAGCATCAAAAATAACGCACCAATAAAAGTAATACTCGAGCGCAATCCCATTGATAACCCCATTCCTACTACAGACTGAAGTAAGGTAGTGTCTGCGGTAAAACGAGATATCACTTCTCCGGTTCGCGTTTTAGCAAAAAATGCAGGGGATAGCGTAAGCAAATGCCCATACACATTTTGGCGAATATCTGCACTAACCCTCTCACCCAACCAAATCATCCAGTAAAATCGAAAATAAGCAGCAATACTGCCTATCAGGGCAATACCCATTACCATGAACATAGTTTCATCTAGCTTGTCAGCATTATTAGCAATAAACCCTTCATCCACCACAGCTTTAATACCTTGGCCTAATAATAGCCACGACGCAGCACCTACAATTAATGCAGCTATGGCAAAAGCCACCTTTGATTTGTATGGACGAAGTTGACCAAATAGCCATTTCATTACGGTGCTGGTTTTAGGGGATTGCAAGGTCTGTCTCTCTTAAATTTAAAAGTCACGTTTATATTGGGGCATTAGGAGCTAATTACGATACGACAGCCAAAGTAATAAATATCAAACTGTCACAGGACTTTATGTATCTACACCATACTGAGCAGATGCTAACGGTTCCTTACTCAAAAATATTTATGGAAAACCACAAGCTTACTTACAAATAGCGATATTACCTAAGCGTATTTAAACAAAAATTGACAAAACTACAAAATAAAAACTGACCATTATTTAGCCAGTTTGAGGGAGTTCAAGCCACGTTGCTATATGTTTACTTGTCATCCACATTTAGAATAGCCAGTATCAATACAAAAAAACATAACACCAGATTGAACAACGGAATTTGTAAGTTACTTGGCATTATATAAATAAGACTCACTGCAGGTATCCAAATAATCCAAGTGGTCACTATTGTAGTAGGAATTTGCACCTTGATGAGATCATCAAAATACATTTTACTTTTCTGCCAATTAAACTGCTGATCTTTCCATAGAAAAGCCAATGCAATCAATGGCGAAGTGACAAACACTGTGAATACAAATTGATCAAACGAGGTTTTTTTTAGTATGGTTAACCAGTCGGTTCCTTCACCAAACAACACAATTTGTAAGCCATAAAACGCATTTATTAACCCACCCAACGTTGCCCATATAATGATATAAAAAAGCAGTTGTGTGAAAGGTAGAAATCGAACTTTACCACTTAAAAACAAATATAAAAAAGGTAACAGCCCCCCAAATATTGATGTGGAAATGACAGCATACACCGCACCATATTCTGCTTTTAAGTCAGCAAAAAATTGAAAGGTTTGCTGGGATGCTGGCCAATAAAAATAACTGAGTCCAATTGTTAAAGCGAACAGCTGTAAACATAGGCCTGGTAATAAATTAGCGCCCATAGCACTTTTAATATTACTGACTAGTCGAGCACCATTAGATTGCTTGGATAACATTAAGCTTTACTCTGAAAAGAGCATTTCAACCACACATGCCCCCCCATCATCGTGCAACTTGAGGTCAAAACAGCACCCCAGAGCCAGTCTTTAATCGTAATAGATAGAGGCCAATGTAACACTAATGCGTAATTGCCTAAATTGTAAGTACCGTAAGCGGCGGCACCTAAAACAAAACCTCGCCATAGAAAGTAAAATTTAGACTGAGTGCTTAGTTGAACCTTGATGGCTAAAATCAACATAGCCAATGGGTACAATAGATAAAAAACAATCCACGGCCAAATGATGACCGGCTCTCGCATAATATGCCCCATCGCTTGCTGATAGCCGTCTTTTGCAATCAAACCTAACCAGATGCCATCCAAAATTAACAGGCTGAGTAATAAGGTTAAGTAAGTCATGATGTTCGTTTTCATCTTGATCCCATTAAGTTGACCAAACTAGCTAAAGCTATATCAGTTTGCTTGTTCATGTAAGGATTAATTTTATAATGGCCCGGGCTCCAGCCTAATAAAAACCGATAAAAGTCGGCCCACACTAATGGGTATAACGTGCGCCACTCTTTCTGTAAGGGCATAAAATCTATATCAATCTGATAGTGATAAAGCGCATGTTTGAGATGCAAAAAATACTCATCTAATAAGCTTTGTTCATAATTGAATAAATCATCTTGATTAAGACAAGCACCGAGAAAATAAGCAAGGTCTTTTACGCCTACTCCTTTACCCACATACTGGAAATCGACTGCCGCTAATCTGTTAGTGTCACGGATATCAGGAAAACAAAAATTAGCTAACTTCGCATCACCGTGCACCAAAGTTTGAAAGCGGGCATGATTCAATGCAGTGTCTAGAGCCTGAGCAGCATCTTTGAGTTTACCTGCCTGCATCACCTTAAACTCATCTTGACGTGTAGCCAGATGCCAATATGTGCCGACTGACCATAGGTCACAACTGTCTTGCTGTAAAAACCTAGCATGAAAATAGGCCAACCATTTGATGCCTAACTTTACGTCAGCCAGAGTGCATTGGTCTTTACGCACCGAAAACCCAGCTTGATCTAAATCTTGTAATACTAATATTTGTTGTTGGTTCTGTGAGAACCCTGCCAACAGTTTAGGTACCACACAGTGATCATCACACAAGGATGCGTAACCTCGATAAAAGTTGGCTTCAACTTGATAGGACTGCAATTTTCGTTGATGGCTGGTTTGCGTATTCCAACCTCTAGGATGAACTTGTTCTTTGGGGGGTGAAATATGTTTAACAATAAAAGTAGTATCGAGTCTTGGGCTAACATACCGTGAAACATCGCCATAGCCACTCCAAAGAGATTGCACGGTTTGTAATTTATGTAGTGATGTGTCTTCAAAATACTGTTTAAGCTGCGCTAAAACATCGATAACTGGCACCCGTTCTGCTTGTAAAATTGATTGGCTATCAATATTTTACACTAAACAGAAAACGCTAAGAAGAGCGAATAATTAAAACCACTATGAACGGTCACTTTATCTACTATAAATATCAGTCTATCGCGATGCGGTGGCTATGATTAATAAGCTCTACTTCGGTCAAGACAACGTCTCATTAATATGACAAAAAAATTAGCATAATCATCAGCTCAATGGCTTTATACAAACTCTATAAATGTGACTGCCTCATTTCTGTTCAAGTCTAACAACAATTGCATTTAACGTTACCGAACCATTCGTTGTGTCCCATTAACAAAATCCATTATATAACCTGCTTGTTTATTTAAGTTCGAATAATATTTGCCGAACATGCAAACGAACAATGTGCAAACGAAAAGTGTGCAAAAAACCTGCAAATAATGCGCATAGAAACCTGTAATAAGTCAAGTAAGGGAACGAAGGAGAGAATTGGGATCGCGCTCAGATTATAAATGTTAACCTGAGCGCTTTAGGTAAAACTAAGGTGTCTAACTTAGATCCATGCCCTGAATAATTTCATGGGCAATTTCAGGGGTGGTAACACTGGGTTTTTCATGCAAATCACCTTTTAACTGTCCTTTACGGTGTTTAAGTGCGGCATCTAATTTTTTACCTGCTTGGGATATAGCCGGGTACATCACTGCACCTTTACCTCTTACCGCAATACTGGTCCCTTCATATTTAGTGGCAACCTCTGCACTAAACTCACCGTGCTCTTTAGTCACGATGATATCTATGGCGATAAGGGTAGGAAAATGGCTGGCTATTTTAGAGAACTTTTGATGAATATCTTCTTTAACTGATTCTGATATATCACAATGATGACCTGAAACATTTATTTTCATAGACTTTCCTCTTTGCTCTGATTACTTTTTTATTGTCGAGGGCGTATAGATCCCTCATAAATCGCCAAGACTGAGAGCATTTGTTTTTATTGCATCGCGTTAATTACGCGGCGCCCATCTTGACGTTTAGTCATTCTAAACAAATCAAGCGAACAAAGACTTCAGCCTCAAGGGTTTTCCTCAAAACATCCCCATCCTGCGTTAAATCAGTGTATTGGGATAACCAAACCTCACTGTTTATGCCTTGACTGAGAATGTTTTGATGAAAATCTTACCAACATATGGCAGAACAATATTTACATAATAGCTTGGGATAAGATGAGCAAAAAACAAGTAAAAATCAATATAAAAGTTCATACTGTTTGATTTTTTTTTGCTTCCATAGGGGTCTGTGTTAAATTTGCCTCATTATCAATATGACCATTTCTGGATTAATTATATGACCTTGTACCAAGGCAACTCCCGCAAGATGAATGTGAGTACTGATGCAAACAATATCGCGCAATATGCACTGCCCATTGGCGATAATGAAATTAATATGAATGCTTTGGTAGGCCAATCACTTAAGGTTACCTATGGCGGCGAGATACATTGCGTACATTGTGCGATAAAAACCAAAAAGAGTTTTAATCAAGGATACTGTTATCGCTGTCTAATGAAATTAGCACAGTGTGATACCTGTATTATCAAACCAGAACTATGTCACTACGAAAAAGGCACCTGTCGCGAACCCGCTTGGGGTGAAGCTAACTGCTTATCAGACCACTTTGTCTATTTAGCCAATACAGGCACTGTAAAAGTAGGGATTACACGCCATGTTACTGATGGGGTGTCTAGTCGCTGGATAGATCAAGGCGCCACTCAGGCCATTGCCATCATGCGGGTACAAAACAGGTTAACCAGTGGCTTGATAGAGATGGCATTTAAAGAGCATATTGCTGATAAAACTAATTGGCGCACTATGCTAAAAAGTCAGCCCGAACAAGTCGATTTAGCTGCGCTAAAAGAATCACTACTGGAACACGTTGAAGCTGATCTAGACGAAATTATTGAAGAATATGGTTTTCAGGCTATCGATATCACCAATACACCTGCCATTGATATTCATTATCCTGTTGAGCAATATCCTGAAAAAGTGAAATCTATTAACTTAGACAAAGAACTGATTTTTGAAGGCACTCTGCTGGGCATCAAAGGTCAATATCTTATGTTGGATGGCGATCGTGTTATCAACATGCGCAAATATTCTGGCTATAACTTACAGCTTGAAACAGCCTAGCTGTTTGCACAATAAAAATAATACAGCTTAAATATCTATTCCTCGCTGCGCAACACACCGGTATTAGTCTATGCGTAGCGAGGAATATTTCGTTTAGCTAAGTATTCTGGTTATTTTGCAGCAGGGTTATTTTTTGAACTTTTAACGATTTCTTCATCAAGCATTTCAATCAACCTAGCACGGTCAAACTGGTGAACTTGCCCATTATTGAGTTCTAACATCTTGCTAATTTGGCGACGTAAAACTCGGTCCGCTTGGGCCACTGTTCCTGTCACCATATAACGACTTTTAGGTGCGTTACTTTGCATAGCATGTAACGCCGCTTTACCTACTGGCGCTGGGTCTGGTTGTTGGTCCATTTTAGTCAAAGCATCAAGCAGATATGCTAGCTCTTGAGGATATGCCGTGTCTTCAGTCCAATAGTTGGCATCATCCATTAGCTTTTTCGCCGCAACACCTATGTTCGACTTATACGTACTTGGCTCAATGATATGCACGCTAACATCAAAGCGCGCCATTTCTATAGCAAGCGTGTCGTTAAAAGCCTCAATTGCATGTTTACTCATACTATAAGCCCCAAATATAGGGGGAGTAATAATACCTGCGACAGAGCCCGTAGTGGCTATGCGACCTTTGCTCTGGATGATCAACGGCGCAAATGCTTGTGTGACTCGCACCGGGCCATAAACATTAACATCCATCTGATAATGTAGTTGCTCTACTGGCACCTCTAACAACGGGCCAAAAACGTTAATACCAGCGTTATTTATTAGTCCATATAAGCCGCGGCCTTGTGCTTCAACAAAGGTCACCGCTGCATCAATTTCAGCTTGGCTGCGCACATCAAATTGCACAGCGGTAACATTGTCCATGGCATTCATTTCTTTCATTTCGTCTTTATGTAAAACGCCAGCGTAAACATAGAAGCCATTTTTACTCAATTCTTGGGTCATTCTTAATCCAAGGCCCGAATTGGAGCCTGTCACCAAGACTGCTTTTTGATGGGAATGTGCTTCGCCATGATGGGCGCTGTAGCTATCGAAACTGATGAATAAAGTTATGCTTAGCAGGATAATTCCTAATATTCTCATTGAGATTCCTTTTTAGGTTATGTTAAGGGTGGGTGAGCTGACATATTGAGTCGTAATGGCGGTTAGTATATGTAAATATCGTAATTGGCTACATTTACATCCGCTATAGGTAAACATTACTCATAGCTATGTTAAGTTTTTCGCACTTGCTGAATCAATCGCCACATTAAATATGAATAAAAAGCGGAGTCAGAGAAAAGTATCTAGAGCGCCATTGATGTTTTGAAATTTGAAAGGTGATGATAAGGTGGGTTACAATAAAGATGCTGCATTATTGACGAGTGGGAACAAATATCATTCCCCCATTACATCTTGAATAATCATTAATTAAAAATATCAATAGCAAGTCATATTGAGAATATATATCTAAATTAATGGTTTATTGAATCTCTCTTCACGAGGTAAATAGTTGTTTTCAGGATCGAGCGATACCAACACTTTATGCGCCTTGCCCTGAATTTCTATGGCTGGCACAAATCCATAATATCGTGAGTCTGCACTATTATTTCTATTGTCGCCCAACACTAAATAATGCCCTTGTGGCACAATGATTTGTGCAAAATTATCTCTCGCTTTGGCCACAGGTATCAACTGCACACTATGTGTAACATTCCCTAAATACTCGGTTTTATGAAGTGCATTAGCATTCTTTTCGTAGAGGATGGGTTCACCATTGATAATCAGTTTGTTATTAACCATGGCAACTCTATCACCCGGCTCCCCAATCAACCTTTTAACCAATCTATTACCGGCTTTTTTAGAATTAAACACCACTATGTCACCCCGTTTGGGCTGGCCAGTTTGCATAATTTTGATATCAGTAAAGGGCACTTCTAAGCGGTAGGCCATCTTATCTACAAAGATCCGGTCGCCCTCAACAATGGTTGGTAACATAGAGCCTGTAGGCACCACATACCAATCAGCAAAACTACTACGTGAGGCGAATAACACTAAGGTAAAAAGCAAAATACCCCAGTTTTCTTTTACTAATTTTTTAAATGAAATGTTCATATTGTCATTATCTGGAAGAGTTATGGAATATATGACCGAGAAAACAGATGAAAGTTTTGAGCAGTTTGTAACCCTTTGTGTCTGAAATCATGTCTAAAAGTCAGTAACCAGATATGATTATTGATTAACTGTGCTTGTGATTAACTATTCTTTTCTGCGGGTAATTTGACACCTCACAATATCTGAGCACAAACAAATCTGGCAGCCCGCGGAGTGCTGTTAGCGGTCATTACTGCAGCTCGAAAAAATGGGTTTTATAGTGGTGCAAGCCAATTTTTTTTCATGGCTACGTAGCAAAAATCATGGTCTACGATCCCTTTATTTATTTCTTAACCACATTTAATAGGCAACATTTACTCCACTGTAAAACTATTAGTTATTACCTTGCGAGTATTTAGTCAAGAATTGATGTACGTCAAAAAGTTTTTCACTCCTGTATTTATTATCATCTCTAAATCTAAGTGTTAATCAAGTCACGAGGGGTAAAAATGAATAAACGCGATGAATATGTAACCAATCTTAAACAAACTGTTGATGAGTTTAATGAAAAAATAGCAGAACTTGAAGTTAAAGCCGGTCAGGCCCGAGCTGAGGTCAAAGCTGAAATCGAAAAGCAAATCGCATCGTTAAAAGAACAAGCTAAACCGCTAACTGATAAATTAGACCAGTGGAAAGAGGAAAGTGAGGAAAAAATGGACGAGTATCTGAAGGAAGCGAAAAAAATCCGTGATGCCTTTCTCCATTCCTATAACTACTTTAAGTCACAACTTAAATAAATTATGGGCAGCCGTGGAAACTTCAAACTCGGCTGCAATTAACATGAATTTGTGAGCTGAAACCTTTCACGATGTAAATACTGATAGTATGAAAATCCAGGAAATCAAACCTTAAGGCGCCATGCAAAGGTCTTAAGTTTGTTCAATAAAGAATTTAGTCGTTGCCGTTCATCACAATACTCGTTGAAACACCTCCAACATTGTAGGCTATAAGTAATACAGACGAATCTTACCTCTGCCGCTTAGCAGTTTCGTTCAACAAACAAATTAGAAACGACGAGTTAACTAACGCGTAGTAGCTTGAACTTAAATTTTAAGACTAACGCTTTAGACCTAATCTGATAGTCGAGCGTTAATCTTGGCTGAGATGTTTGTGCTATTTGCAGTCGGTGAGCAGGAGTTTTCTGACAGGCTGCTGTGAGCCTAAAAGCAGGCGGTCTAAAAGTCTGGCTAATAGGTGTGCTAATATTTTAAGTCTTTCATCTCACATCCGTCGGACTTATTGCTCCAGATTTATGCTTACCTAAAACGTGGGTAAGCGTCCGGTGATCCACGCCTAGCAGTCATCCATTATTCATTCGAAAATACTTCCTCACTGTAATGGGAGGTATTATGAAGCATAAAACACTAGATGAATGGCAGAAATTGATAAGCCAACAACAAACGAGTGGGTTAGCCATTGTTGATTTCTGTAAAGAGCACAGAGTTAGCACATCAAGTTTTTATAAATTTCGTGGGCGATTACAACAGCAAGTTAACCCGCCTCGTTTTGTAAAAGCTAGCAAGTCTGCTATCGACGCGACTATTCAACCATCAGTATCTGTCAGATTGGGCGAGGTTTCGTTATCTTTTTCGACGTCTTGCGAGCCTGTTTGGTTGGCAAGTTTCGTTAAGGCACTGCAATCATGAGAATGTTCGTTGAGCCAGATGACATTTATTTGCACCTTGAGCATGTTGATTTTAGAAAGTCGATTAATGGCTTGCTGGCGATTATCGAAAGTGAATTAACATTAAACGCATTCTCCGGTGCATTATTTATCTTCTGTAACAAAAAACAAGACAAACTCAAACTCTTATACTGGGATAAAACCGGGTTTGCATTATGGTACAAACGGTTGGAGAAACAACGCTTCAAATGGCCTAAGTGTGGCCAACTCAAACACACTAATTTGAGTGAGCAGCAGTTAACATGGTTGCTCGGTGGCTATGATGTCGTTGGACATCGCAGCTTGGATTACACGGCCTCTGGGTTATAACGTACGATCATAAGTAGCATTTAACGATCACGTTTTAATCTAATTGAAAACAGTCACTTAGGGTTATAATAAGTGACATGAATAAAGCCCAACTACGCCAACAAATAGCCGAGCTTAGCAAGCAAGTTGAACGATTAGAAAGTCGCAATCAGTTTCTTGAAGAGCAGTTTCGTCTTGCCCAACAAAAACAATTTGGGGCGAGTAGCGAAGGTCACCCTGGTCAAGGTGAATTGTTTAATGAAGCAGAAGAGCTGGTTGCTGAAACACCTGTCGAAAAAGAAGACATCAGCTACACACGCAATAAACCTAAGCGTAAACCATTACCAAAAACATTACCTCGTGAAGTGGTTATCCATGATATTGCACAGGAAGATAAAGTCTGTGCTTGCTGTAACAATGAATTGCACAAGATAGGTGAAGACAAGACTGAAAAGCTTGAATTCATCCCTGCTCAAGTTAAAGTGATAGAGCATGTTCGTCCTAAGTATGCGTGTCGTGTATGTGAAAAGGACGGCATTAGCAATCACATCAAACAAGCACCGGTGCCACCTTCAGTTATCCCTAAAGGTTATGCGACACCAAGCTTACTTAGTCAGGTAATCACCAGTAAATATCAATTTGGGTTGCCACTGTATCGTCAAGAAGCGATGTTCAAACAATACGGTATTGAACTGAGCCGCAAAACTATGGCCGATTGGATGTTGAGGTGCGCTGACTTGCTCACACCGCTATATGACCATTTACACGAATTGATACTTAAGCAAGGCGTCATTGCCGCTGATGAAACCACCTTAAAAGTCGTCAGCGAAGATAAAGCGAAATGCTATATGTGGGTGTATACCTCAGGCGCCGACTCACCTGAAGGGAAATTACCCAATACTGACATCCCAAATATCGTGCTGTACGACTATCAATCGAGTCGCGCGGGTCAATGTGCCGTGGATTATTTACAGGGTTACAACGGGTATCTACAAGTGGATGGCTATGCGGGTTACCACAAAACCCAAGCGACACTCGCAGGCTGTTGGGCCCATGCGAGACGTAAATTCGTTGAAGCCAAAACCGCACAGGGCAAAAAATCTAGCGGCAGAGCCGATTGGGCACTTAACCATATTCAAAAGCTGTATCGTATTGAAACGCAAATAAAAGCGAGTGCACCTGATAACAGGCGGAAAGTAAGGCAGGAAAAGAGCACTATATTGCTCAAACAGTTCGAAGCGTGGCTGATAAAATCAGAGTCGCAGGTATTGGCAAAAAGCAAATTAGGCGAAGCCATCACCTACTGCTTAAATCAGTGGAGTAAACTCAACACTTACACCCAATATGGTCACCTGAACATCGATAATAACCGCGCTGAGCGCGCGATAAAACCCTTCGTCATAGGCAGAAAGAACTGGTTGTTTAGTCAAACGGCCAAAGGCGCTAAGGCCAGTGCCATACTGTACAGCATTATAGAAACTGCAAAGGCAAACGGACTAACGCCGTTCGACTATATGATGCATTTACTTGAACAAGTCTCGGTTCAAAACACCGATATCGAGCCACTGCTACCATGGCGATTTGCTAAAGACTAGGTGGGATTGCCGGACGCTTACAAACGTGGGTGTAAATTTGCGTGGTTTTTACATCATCATGCCCCAGTAATTCTTGCACGACTCTGATGTCATGTCCTGTTTCAAGCAATCTTGTTGCGAAACTATGCCGAAAGGTATGTGATGTAACCCGTTTTAAAATGCCTGCTTCTTGCACTGCTTTCTTTAAGGCCTTTCGAAACCCAGTTTGGTGAAGGTGATGCCGGCATACATAGCCATCGTAAGGGGGACACATCGTGTAGTTGAAGGAAATATATATTGCCAAGATAAGTTAGTAGCGGCTTTCCCATATTTACGAATTAGAGCAGGTGGTAGTGATGACAGTCCATACTCTTCATCAATGTCCTTTTGGTGAATACACTCCACTTTTTGAATTTGTTTAGTAATCTCGGTCTTAGTCAATTCTGGAAACATGGTTACACGGTCTTTTTGGCCTTTTGAATGAAAAATAAAAATAGTATTTCGTTCAAAATCAAAATCCTTTACGCGCAGCTTCAGCACCTCAGATATACGAAATCCCGCGCCATACATTAATGTCCCAATAGTATGATGAACCCCTCGTAATTTATCGATTACAGCAATCGCATCATTATGACTTAATACTTCAGGTACACGGACAGGCGTCTTAGCAAATTTAAAGGACATATTAGTCAAGTCCATATTAAGCACATGACGATACATAAAAATGATGGCGCACAAGGCTTGATTTTGAGTCGTTGGCGAGACTTTTAGCGCTATGGCAAGATGTGATAAAAACTGTTCAACCTCTAGTTCACCCATATCTTTAGGGTGACGCTTGCCGTTGAAATAAATAAATCGCCTAATCCAATGAAGGTAGGCCTTTTCAGTTTTTATGCTATACCTTTTGGTTCGCAAAATAGTTCGAACATATTCTATAAAAGGTGACTTTGACATAATATTACCCTCTGCAAATCATACTGTTTTTATATACAGATATAATGCATATTTTAAAATAATGCCAAGATTGCTTCCTATTATGTAAATTCCTTAGGTCTCGTTTTGTTTTTCAAAAATACGCTAAGTTATTCATTTAATTATGGAAAATATTATTCACATAGTTTTTAATAGGAAGCAGAAAAGTCGCGTTAAAGTCAGGTCTCCTTTTGCTTTTCAATTCTTTGCGGTCTTGCTGGCATGAAAGTGAAAAATATCACATAAAAATTAATAGGTAAGTACTGAAATTGACGAAAATAAAAATCAAATCGAGAAGTTACATATACGACATGCTCGATAATAAGCGTTATAACTCAAAATAATTTTTTAGCATCTCTGTAGAAATTTTCATGTGTTCCTAAAGTCATCAATTCGAGAACTAATGCTCCGTCTTCGTAGCTGTAACCAAGAAGCGTGAGTTGTTTTGCCATCTTGAATTTGTACACTCTCATAAAAGAAAGGTTACCTTTCTTTTGTTCACCGATAGTTGGCGATTCCAATAACGTTTTGACTGCACTATCTAAATCAGACTTTTGGTTTTTATGCAGTTTTTTTACTGCTTTTTTAAAACTTGGGGTTTGTAGTAATTTGATCTTACTAACCAAAAGTATATTCCTCTAGCTTCCCGGCCTCTTTTTCCGCTTTTGCAATGATGACTTGCTTAACAAATTCGTAAGGTAACTCAGGATTATCTTCCATCATCTCGCCTATCTTAGCCCAATGTTCAATTTGCTTTGGGGCCGTTCTATTTAGGGCTTTAGCCATAATTGTTGCTTTCTCAACTAAGTTTTGATCTAATCGAATACTTGCAGTTGCCATAATAACTCTCCTGTTGCTTGAGTTTATTGTAGTACTTTGCTACAAATGTGGCAATGAGTTATAACAAGCGCATCAAGTCAGACTGCACAATTTAGTACAATTTTTTGCAGGAAAAACGACGCAAAAAAGCGTCCAAAATTGTTCCGCTTCTTATGCGGGCGTTAATGCCCATTTTACTGCGATAGATTACTCAAAAATTGTATTTCACCACAGTCCGCTTACTTGGGCAAAGGAGACTGTCGGCTAAGTAAGAACCAACTGCTGCAATTCGCTCTAAGGAGGCGGATCAATCAAATTCGCAAATGCATGCAATGTGCTCTTCTTGTCCTTTTTTCCACCGTACTATAATGACATTTAAGCCTACTTTGTGGACAAGGGTTTGTTAGTTCGATTATGTGTGACATAACGGTGTTGCCAGACACATCTTTAATACTCATAGTTAATTGTTTATCTGATAGTTCAATCACACCATAGTTTGCCTTGGCATAACTCTCCCCTACCCTGTGTTGATTGGGGCTAACATTTTTCCATTCTTCGGTGAGACCCGACGCAGTCATTTCCCATAAAGCTTGACCAGTTTTTCGTGTTATTTGGCTGAATTCACTCCAATGAGTATCGCCGCTGACAATCACCAGATTGTCTATTTGATATTTATCGAGCAAGGCTAAAAAGCGTTGTCTTTCATGGGGGAAATTTGCCCAGGATTCCCACCCGGAAAACTCAGGTAAAAATTGTAAACTGGTTGCGAGAATACGCACGTCTGCAGGTTGTTGTAATTGTTGTTCTAACCACTGCCATTGGGTTTCGCCCAACATGGTAGTCGATCCATCTTGACTGGGTAAATAAGGCCCTAAATTATTCGGCGCTTTGCTGAGCATATAGTTAAGCCTGCCCACTGATTCAAGAGGGCTTCGATTCCAACGAAGGTCAGGCAATATGATCTGCACTTTTTTATTGGCTTGAGTTAAAATATGACCGGTATAGATACCGTCTACTCGGGTTCGCCTTGGACTCTCTTTGGGCACGTTAAAATAATCCAGCATAATTTGCCGAGACGCCTCTTTTTGCGGGTATTCTGCACCAGCATCATTTTCACCAAAGTCATGGTCATCCCATATACCAATAGTAGGTGTATTCGCCAACATCGTCTGCATACCCAATTTTGACCATTGCTTGGCGTATATGGCTTTCAACTCAGCCATATCTTCGGTATCGCCGTAAACATTATCCCCAAGCAATACAAACAAATCGCCTTGCTCTTGGTTCATCGCTTGCCAGATAGGTTGTGGCTTATCTTGGTGTAAACATGAGCCAAATAGAATTTTAATCGGCACTGCAGATAGCTGCTTAGCCATCACTGTTGTGCTAATTGTTATCAACAAAAAGAAAATACTGTTCGTGATACGTTTCATGATGATTTACCTATGTTTGACTATCGGTAAGGGTTGGCCGATGTCCGTCGCAAATTGCTGATAATCGAACCCAAGCAATTGCACCGCAGTCGCCGCAACTTGATCCAGGGTAAAGTGTTGGGGCTGCTGTATTGAAACTGATTTATTTACATCTGGCCCCATGGCGGCTAGCCAAATCTGATCTGCACCGGGTATGCCATCCTGATATTGTTTTAATCCGTTTAAATAACCTTTCACCGCCTTTGGGCTAGCATGGTGTTGCCATGACTGTGCTGAGTTCCCTCGACCGTGATCCACCGTAATAATCAGATTGGTATTGTCTTGATACTGCTCTATAGATTGCAACAAGGTCCACAGCTGAGCAATAAATTTATCAGCTCGATTAGCGCCCCGCAAATATTCAGGGTAATTTCCTTGATGAGCAAAATCATCTGTTTCACCTAGTGCCACATACATCACTTTTGGCTGATGTGCCAATATATACTCTTTAGTAAAACCCAAGGTAAAGGCATCTAAACGCACATTATGCCAAGGACTGGGAACTTGTGCTTGCAACGTATTTAACCACTGAGCTTTATCTGATAAACCGGCCCAATCGGCAGGCTCAACCCCGCATTAATAGGCACCCCACTGCGTGTCCGATTAATAATAGCGGGAAACACATCCCAACTGCCAAAAGCAGCCACTTTTCCTTGGTAATCTGATTGTTTATTCAGCCATTCCAATATTGTGATATTCGGATTGTCGTTGGGTTTATTTGAATTAATTTTCGAGTCAACTTTACCCGTTAACAACTCGTTGTAACCTGGATACGAAAAACCAATAACCGTTGGTGACCTGCATCTGTGAGCCTAAATCACGGTTACCTATTAACACCCCATCTGTTGCCAGCACATTCCATAAAAAAGGCATCAACTTCTGACGTTTATTTTCGGGACTTGTGCCTGAAAACTGTTTAAACTAAGCCTGCTTTTTGTTCCTTAAATGCGTCTAAATCAAGCACATCATCCTGATACCCTTGAAATACTTCTTGCCAACGCAATCCGTCAATACTGACCAAAATTAAATTATCAGCAGCTTTGCTCGTGAAGATAAAGCAGCATAAACCCAACAATAAGATTAATTTCATTTCAAACTCACTCTCATTAGGCAAAAAAAAGGGACGAGCATAAGCTCGTCCCAAAAGTGACACACAGGGAAACTTTATTTAAAATGCGGCTTTTAGATTTAGGGCAACCGTACGAGGTGCACCTATCCATGCTGCATTAGTGGCAATAGTACCAAGGTAGCTTTCATCAAACAGGTTGTTGATAGTGAAGTTAATGTCAATCGACTCTACACTGCTGCCAAGGTCATCAATGGAAGTACCAAAGTAAAAATCACTGACTGTATAAGCTTCTACAGCAGCAGTATTCCCTTGATTCATCCAACGTTCGCCAACATATTTCGTGCTCAGGCCAGCAGAATGGTGACCACGTACCCAATCGATGCTGACTACACCCATTTGTTCAGCGGCCCCAATGACACCATTACCTAAATACTCGGCGTCGGTGTATTCTGAATCATTACTGGTATAAGACCCATACACACTGAAGTTTTCAGAAAGTTGGTAATTTAACGATGCTTCAAAGCCTGTCGACTCTATGCCACCGTCATTAATATAACCACCCGCAGCCGACTCTAAAAAGTCGATACCCGTTACAGTTTCATTACTCACAAAGTTGATCCTGTCGTCAAATTTAGTGGCGTAATATGTTAGGCTAGCGCTTAAATCTTTAGAGGAATAACGCAGGCCAAAGTCAAAGTTGTCTGCAGTTTCTGGTTTAACCACACTTAAGTCTGCATCATCACGCTCTAACACCGCATCTTTAATTGAAGCATAGTTTTGTGCAAAACCAGCGAACATCTCAAGTCCAGTGACAGGTAAAGGTGCCACAAAACCGGCTGAGAAGAGTAAGTCTGAATCTGAAGATACGCCCTGATCGTTAGTTGCATTAAATCTGTCGTTTTTCGACACATCAACAAAAAACTGCTTGAAACCAAAGTGTGCTTTAGCAAAACCTAAATCAAGTTGGTCTTCAAGGTAAAACATCGTAGTTTTTACTGGGAATTCGCGATCGTACTGAACCCAATAAGGGGTTTCATCAAAACGGTAACTAGTCGCCGAATCAATGATTTTCTGCCAACTACGATTTTCATCACGCGTGTAATCTTCGTACCAGAAACCACCACGAAGCGTATTATCCATACCGGCTATACGCGCATCCCAGATAAAGTCAGCATTGATACCAATACGTGATTTTTCATAATTAGTTGTGCGATATGAACCTACTGGAATAGCCCCTTGTTCATAACAACCTGGGTCATACTCAGCGCCTGCGCCTCCGTAAGGGAAACTAATAGAGCTTTCACAACCATCGATAGGACTAAGCTGAACACCCGCTCTGTCAACAAAGAAAATTTGTCCTAAAAAGTCACCACCATAAACCGTGTTGCCAGACACCACTTCAGAATGACCAACACCTTCTCCGTCATCAGTCACATTCACTAGGTAAGGCGGCACCCAATCACCACGACCTTCGTTATTGTGATAATAAACATTGGTACTAAATGCCACGTCACCGACTGTAAAGTCAGCCTTCAAATACGTAAAAAAGTTTTCTCTTAATGTAGACCAACCACGTCGATAAGCTTGATCTTGGTAAGGAATACCTGTCCATTCGTTGGTCAGTTGATCCCAACTAGAATTTTGCTCAAATTGCGACAAACCATAGATACGTTGGTAATTGTCTTCATGGGTATCGTCATAAGATGCATAAGCAGTCAAATTAACGTCACCGATAGTGCTGATCACTTTTGCAGCAAAATGGTCACGCACATTTTCAGCAGTTTGATCCATCCAGTCACTACTTTCTTGGTTAGACATACTGAACCATGCAAAAGTATCTTTCGCTATTTCGCCTGTTTCATAACGTGCAAAGAATTTTCTACCATCAAACTCAGCAAACGTAGTGCTGACAACCAAACGCTCGTTTACACCAGGCATCAATGTAACAAAATCGAGGGTGCCACCCAATGCTTCATGGGAACGAGAAGCAATATCTGCCGTACCTTGTGACACATCGACTCTGGCTAAGTTTTCGGTATCAATATAACGATTAGCTTTTGCGCCGCCGCCATAATTGGAGTTACCGTTGGCAATGCCATCTATGGTCATACCAATCTGCTGTTGAGATAAATCAACTTGGAAACCACGAATAGAAATACTGGTGGACCAATCGTCAGCACCAAAAGTATCACCTTCGTTAATTAATACCCCTGGCAAGTTATCAATGGCAGCCAATACACTGGTCATGGATGTTTGCTGCTTCATCATTTCATCTGATGTTTGGTTGTTAGCATAAGATACACTTCTGCCGACTACTGTGATCGACTCCATGCTTTCTTCTGACTCTTCTGCTCCTAGGGCAGGCGCCATCAATGCGCAGGTACCCAGTGCAACGGATATAGATAAAGTTAAGTTGGATAGTGTTTTAGTACTCATTCTGTATTGCCCCATTTAATGTTTTTTCTTGGGCGTAATATGAATGGGCAATGTGAACCTGAGATGTACTTTTATTGACGCTTTGATGATAGTTTTACTGTATTTTTTAGGCAAACTAATGACATCTTTGTGTCATTAGTTTATTTTTTGACCAAATGGGTAAACACTATTTTTCAATAAAAAACGTGCCCCAACCGTCGTAATCAACGTTATGTTTAATAGCAATAGCAAAAAGTTTATCGGTATCTTGGTTGATTAAATTTGCATCCAACATACGTTCGACCACGGCATCAAAACAAAAGACTTCCTCACCATCTTCCAACTCTAACTCCTCGGCATCACCTACTTCAAAACCGGCTTTAAAGGCATCAACAGCCGCTTTTTCTAATACGTCAAAGTCAGCACTAGCAAAGTGATACTCAATAGTATGTGCTTGACTGGCGTCACTGCCATCTTCGATCAATGCTTCAATCGTTTCTTGATTAAACTCATGCCATTCGGCTAGTTCGGATGTTTCTTGTGAATTCATAAAATATACCTCTGAGCTAAGCGGATCACCGGAATTTATTGTCCAATTCAGTGTCTATTTTTTTAATCTGTTGCTGCATTTTTTGATGAAAATATTCAGCATTTTGTTTAATAGATTTATGTTCATCCATAAACTCAGGCTCTGACAGCTCAATTAATAACGTGCCATTATTCCATCTGTTTAATTTTATTTTATCATGTAAGCGGCTAGCAGTAATCATCACTATGGGTTCATTGGTCGCTTTGGCAATGCGAAAAGCACCTGTTTTAAAGGGCAATAATCCACGATTATAGCTGCGAGTACCCTCAGGGAAAAACCACACGGATAAGCGCCTTTTTTGAATTTTTTGCACTGTACCTAGTAAGGTATCATGAGCGCGACCAGAGTTTTTTCGGTCGATCATAATGTTACCGGTTAACCAATATATCTGGCCAACCACAGGTATCCACTTAAGGCTTTTTTTACCGACTGTTACTGTACCTTTTTGCGTCGCACCGCAGATCGTCAATAAATCATAACTATTTTGGTGATTCGCAATATAGACGAATGGCCCACCTTGTTTGACGCTGTCGGGTACCCTGATTTCAATTTTCAATCCCAGTAAAGCCGACACCGAACTATACAAAGCACCAGCAGCGTGAACGTTATCTCGATGAAAGGGCCGCAGCAAACAAATCAATATGAGAACTATGTTTATCAGCAAAAAATAAAAAAATATCGCAACTATGCGTAAAAGCGCTAACAAGGCCTATCCTGATCAATAAATTAGTCGCAGATTATACTCACTTTTAGCCAGTAGCTAAAACACTTATACTATTTGTATTTTTATCTAAGTATTTTTCAACATTTTTTATTGCCACATAAATATATGAATTAAACTCTTAATTAGCCGATACTTAATAAATCCATAAATTATTTCGTTCATTAAGGCTATTCATTCTATGTAAGTGTTTACATATGAAGATATTCTCACCGACCTATTGGATGAAATCAGCGAGTTTTATGAAGCCAGTGAACAGACCTTAATCGAATTAGAATTAGAATTAGAATTAGAGTAAAAACGAGAAGATAACGAATAACAACGTTCATTTTTTCATTCAATCCATACTATTAAAGGCGACCTGGGACTAGTTGATTTTTCGCCGCTTATCCCGCTTATTTAACTCGCCGAAGACCTTCTTGATTATTTACGTAAAGGTCAAAATCAATACACCAGCAATATGAGTGACTTGGTGTTACTGATCATAGATAAAGTCAAAGTATTCGCGCAGAATCGAATCCAAACTGGGCAAACTCGGTATGATGAGAAAGTTTTTGAGCGACTTGTTGACCCTATCAAACATATTACCCCTGAAAATAGTGCTGAACATGAATAATTATTAGCCAAAGGGCAGTTTCAACAAAGTGGATGCAGGCTTTTAATAATGCACCGGCGGCGTTATTAACGAATGAACGTGCTAAACTAATAAATAACTTGAGAGTATAAAAAAGCAGTACTCATAGGATTTAAAGAATACTTCATCACCCTTAACAAAACACACCCAAAACACCACTAACATTTCAGAGTTTTTAGATGACATTGATAAATACATGATGACGGTGATTATACTTTAGGGGACCGAATTAAATAAGCTACCACCAATATAACTCGATTGGATAAAGCGGCAGAGAACAAACCAGCAATTATTTAACTGGCTGTTTCCACTCTACATATATTGCATTACATATCTAACTCTTTGAGTTTACGGGTCAGTGTATTTCTCCCCCAACCTAAACGCTTAGCTGCATCTTGTTTGTGTCCATGTGTGAAGTGCAAAGCACGCTCTAACAAAATACGCTCAAAACTCATAATCGCATCATCTAGTATATTATTATGACCGGTTTGTAATTGCGTATCTGCCCAACTAGCAAGAAGTGTTTGCCAATCACCAGTGGGGGGAGTCTCTGCGGCTAAGACTGGTTGTTGGTTAATTTCTGGCGGTAAGTCGTGGGGAAGCACTTCTTGACCGCTAGCCATCACCGTTAGCCAACGACACATATTTTCAAGCTGCCGAACATTTCCTGGCCAGGGTAAATTAGCCAAAACTTTTTTAGTCTCTTTACTAAGTGATTTAACTTCAACTGCAAGCTCTACCGCCGCTTTTTGCAAAAAATGCGCCGCTAAAATTGGAATATCTTCACGCCTTTCACTGAGTGTGGGTATATGAATACGTATGACATTTAATCTGTGATACAAATCTTCACGAAATTTTCCCTCGGATACGCGCTGTTCCAAGTTTTGATGAGTCGCAGCAATAATTCGCACATCTACAGTGACTGGATTATGACCGCCGACTCGGTAAAATTGGCCATCTGCTAACACGCGCAAAAGTCTGGTTTGCACGTCAATGGGCATATCGCCGATTTCATCTAAAAATAATGTACCACCATTAGCTTGTTCGAAACGCCCTTGCCTTGCAGCTTGTGCCCCAGTGAACGCACCTTTTTCGTGACCAAACAACTCAGATTCAATGAGGTCGGCCGGTATTGCCGCCATGTTTAGCGCAATAAAAGTATTCTCTGAGCGTGGACTATGACGATGTAATGCATGTGCCACTAACTCTTTACCTGTGCCTGATTGACCGTTAATCAACACACTAATGCTCGAACGAGATAAACGTCCAACGGCTCTAAACACCTCTTGCATAGCTGGGGCTTCGCCAATAATCTCAGTCGCTTTGACTAATTCAGGAGGCTTATTCTTACTAGATTGTTCTCGCGCATGGGTTAGCGCCCGCTGAACTAAATTGACTGCTTCGTCGAT
Source organism: uncultured Paraglaciecola sp. (assembly GCF_943787955.1). Taxonomy (NCBI): domain Bacteria; kingdom Pseudomonadati; phylum Pseudomonadota; class Gammaproteobacteria; order Alteromonadales; family Alteromonadaceae; genus Paraglaciecola; species uncultured Paraglaciecola sp. The sequence goes on along the minus strand of NZ_CALSOK010000023.1, from coordinate 47,192 downwards.
GTCGAAGGGTTTGGGTAAGTACTCAAATGCACCACTTTGATAGGCATTCACCGCACTGTCTAAATCAGAATGGGCGGTCATAATAATCACAGGAATATTTTCAAAACGCTTATGCACCTCACGTAATAACACCATCCCATCCATTTGTGGCATACGAATATCTGACACTATCACTTCAGGCGGTTGCCCTGTTTCTAACTGCAATAATAAGTCTTGGGGGTTTTCAAAACTGAAACATGAAATATTCGCTGCCTGCAACGCTTTTTGTAATACCCAGCGAATTGAGCTGTCGTCATCGACTATCCATACTGGTTCTGCACTCATGCCTGTGGCTCCTTTTTATCAATGGGTATATATATAGTAAATGCTGTTCTGCCAGGCCAACTATCGACTTCAATTTTTCCGCGGTGATGACCGATCAGAGTTTGAGATATAGATAAACCTAAACCACTACCTTCTTTTTTACTGGTAACCATAGGGTAAAACAATGTGTTTTTAAGTTTAGTGGGGATGCCCGGGCCGTTGTCGATAATTTGAATTTTTACGCATAGCGGGTAACAAGCACCATGAATGCTCACTTGACGTTCTACTCTAGTCATTATTGTAATTTTAGCTACTATATCCTGGTGTTCTGACAACACTTGCACACTGTTTCGCACTATATTTAATGTGGCTTGCTGCATCATATCTTGATCTAAATACACATCTGGAATACTTGGATCATAATCCCTTGTTATAGCAATATTATGGCTGGGATCAAGTTGTACCAAGGTACAGACTTTCTCGAGCACTTGATGCACGTTCTGCCAATCAAAATTTGGCCTCAAATTAGGTCCCAATAAACGATCAACTAAATTGGTAAGCCTATCGGATTGTTCAATAATAACTTGGGTAAATTCTTTCAACTCATCACTAGGTAGCTGCTTAGCGAGTAGTTGTGCCGCGCCTCTGATGCCGCCTAATGGATTTTTAATTTCGTGGGCTAATCCACGCACCAACTCTCGGGCAGCCTGCTGTTGCGCCCATTGGCGATTTTCTTGACTGATTTTTTTCTGTTGTTCCACCAGTCTAATTTCGACTAATATTCGTTGATTTGGTTTTTCCAATATATAAGTAACAGAAACGTCAGCTCGGGTGTGTCGGCCATCAGTAAATTTGAAGGCGACTTCACTATCAGAATAAACGTCACCAAATTCCGTAAAGTTTTGAAAGCGTTCAAAATCTAGACTAGAGGAGGCTATAAACTGATTGAATGAACAACCCATTAACAAATTCAAACTACGTTCAAATACATTTTGCGCAGCATGATTAGCATATTGGACAATTAATTTATTGTCTAACACAAGCACGGCCGTCGATAGATTATCGAGTAAATTTTCAGTAGTGGTAGATTCAGACATAAATTCAACTTTTAATGCACTTATATAGTGCAAAGTATTATTTAGCTGCTTTGATATAGATACTACTTTTTATAAAAATAAACCGATTTACACTAGTTAGCATTGATCAAAGCAGAAGCTTTGTGCAGATAAAAGGTCTGCTGATTCGACGATGCAAGGATCTTGCCTGAGTTGTCAAGAAAATCAATTTGAATGGTGTGAGCGCCTCGATGAACATTTTCTAATTGAAATTTACTTTTTAATTGAGTTTTAACTATCTTATTATCAATAACTAATTGAAATTTTCCAGATTTTTGGGGTGCCACTTCTGCATGAATGGTGACTGCACCGGAATTATCACGTAATGTTTGTCCCGCAGCGGGAGAAAGAATAAATACTTGATACTGCACTTCAGGACTGAGTTTTTTTATAGGATTAAGTTGGCTAGTTGTTTGGCTGGCAGCATTATTGAGAGTAGGAACAACAACAGTATTCATAGAGGATAGGTTAACAGGTACCGCACCATCGCTGCGAACATCACTGTAAACCACGCTGCCATCGGCCTTTATCGTTTTATACACCACCTGCGCCGAAACACTTATGCACAATAATAATAAACAGATAACAAAGGCGAATCTCATAGTATGTCATACTCCAAATATCAGCGACTCTTTGCCGCAGAGTGAGTCATTAAGTGTAGCCTTATTACAGGTAAAAAAAAGCCCGCAAATGCGGGCTTGTGATTTATTTTAATGACTATTCAAGATAATCAGCTAAAAGCTTGGAGTTTTATACGCTGTAATACATATCAAACTCAACTGGGTGAGTTGTCATGTTTAGCTTTTCAACTTCTGCACTTTTTAGCTCGATGTAAGCATCGATGGATGCATCAGACATAACCCCACCAGCGGTTAAGAATTCACGGTCGTTGTTAAGGGCTTCTAGTGCTTGCTCAAATGAACTACAGACTTGAGGTATGGCTGCTGCTTCTTCTGCAGGTAAGTCATACAAGTCTTTATCCATTGAATCGCCAGGGTGAATTTTGTTTTTAATCCCATCAAGGCCAGCCATCAACATGCAGTGAATGCTAAGTAAGGGTTAGCCTGTTGGGTCAGGGAAACGCACTTCAATACGACGAGCACTGATCACTGGTTACAAAAGGAATACGGATAGAAGCAGAACGGTTACGAGCAGAATATGCCAACATAACAGGCGCTTCAAAGCCAGGAACTAAACGTTTGTACGAGTTAGTAGAAGCATTAGTGAAAGCATTGATTGCGCGAGCATGTTTGATGATACCGCCAATGTAGAACAAAGCTTCTTCAGACATACCGGCATACTTGTCACCAGCAAAGATGTTTTTACCATCTTTAGAAATTGATTGGTGAACGTGCATACCTGAACCATTATCGCCAACTAGAGGCTTAGGCATAAAGGTAGCAGTCTGTCCGTAAGCATGTGCAACGTTATGCACTACATACTTATAAATTTGCACTTCATCAGCTTTCTTAACCAAAGTATTGAAAAGGCAGGCAATTTCGTTTTGACCAGCAGTCGCGACTTCATGGTGATGTGCTTCAACTGTTAAGCCCATTTCTTCCATAACCATACACATAGCCGCGCGGGTATCATGAGCTGAATCGACTGGAGGAACAGGGAAATAACCGCCTTTAACACCAGGACGGTGCGCCATGTTGCCTTCTTCGAATTCTGAGCCTGAATTCCACTTGGCTTCGCTTGAATCAATTTTAAACATTGAACCGGCCATATCTGTGTGGAAACGTACATCGTCAAACAAGAAAAATTCTGGCTCAGGACCAAACAAAGCTGTGTCACCGATGCCCGTAGACTATCAAATATTCTTCTGCACGACGTGCGACAGAGCGAGGGTCACGGTCATAACCCTGCATAGTCATAGGCTCTAAGATATCGCAACGGATATTGATTTGTGTTTCTTCAGCGAATGGGTCAAGATACAGCGGTATCGCCATCAGGCATTAAAATCATGTCTGATTCATTAATGCCTTTCCAACCAAGGATAGAAGAACCATCAAACATTTTGCCTTCTTCGAAGAAATCTTCAGTCACTTGATGAGTAGGAATAGAAACGTGTTGTTCCTTGCCTTTGGTATCGGTAAAGCGTAAATCAACAAATTTAGCTTCGGTTTCTTTAATAAGGTCTAAGGCCTTTTGTGCTGACATGGTGTCCTCCAGATTAAAAGTATAAATATATCAGTCGGAGTCGATTCACTCCAAACCCATAACTTATTAGTGTAAAGCGATTATCATGCCACATACTTAAGTGATTGGAATGCCTTTTGTTTATGTCTTTTTAGAATAGCGTAAACGAAAAAAACATCACCAAACGAACCAATATAATGCAACGCTGCACCATAATAAAGCAGAAGCACTTAAATGCATCACCTGAGGTCGCCAGGTTAATGCAATGTTAAACAATTGAGAGGCCTTCCTTTATTTACAGCTATATGAATTTGAAGTTCGCTAAATGTTGGATAAAACTGTATAATATGCCCCGATAAAATTTCAGTTAATTTTGCGGCTCGTTACTAACGTACGAGTAACCGCCATCACAGAGTATAGATAATGAGTTCATCAACCACCTCAATCGAAAATTTGAGGAACATAGCGATAATTGCCCACGTCGACCACGGTAAAACCACCTTAGTTGATAAGTTATTACAACAGTCGGGTACATTAGAAGAAAGTCGCGGCGAAGCCGAAGAACGCGTGATGGACTCAAACGATATTGAGAAAGAACGTGGTATTACCATTCTTGCAAAAAACACGGCAATTAAATGGAACGAATTCCGCATCAATATAGTAGACACGCCTGGGCACGCCGATTTCGGTGGTGAAGTAGAGCGCGTTATGTCTATGGCCGATTCAGTCTTGTTATTGGTGGATGCACAAGAAGGCCCCATGCCACAAACCCGTTTTGTGACACAAAAAGCCTTTGCTCAAGGTTTAAAGCCAATCGTTGTTATCAACAAAATTGATAAGCCAGGCGCTCGTCCAGATTGGGTCATGGATCAAGTTTTTGATTTGTTCGATAACTTAGGTGCAACGGACGATCAACTCGATTTTCAAGTGGTATACGCATCCGCTATAAATGGTTGGGCGACCAACGACTTAGATGTCCCTTGCGATAACATGACGCCTTTGTTTGAAACGATCATCAAACACGTTAAGCCACCTGCTGCCGATATTAACGGCCCATTACAAATGCAAATATCTCAACTTGATTACAACTCTTATGTGGGTGTAATAGGTATAGGTCGTATTATCAGTGGTTCGGTTAAGCCTAACCAAGCAGTGACTATTATTGGTGCTGACGGTAACACACGTAATGGTAAAATTGGACAAGTACAAGGTTACTTAGGTTTAGAACGTCACGAAGTAGATTCTGCTGATGCGGGTGATATTGTTGCAATTACTGGTGTTGGCCAGCTTAAAATCTCCGATACAGTGTGTGATCCAGCTGAAGTGTTAGCGTTACCGCCTCTTTCTGTTGATGAACCAACAGTGACCATGACATTTCAAGTTAATAACTCTCCTTTTGCTGGTAAAGAAGGTAAGTTCGTTACTTCACGTAATATCCTTGAACGTTTACAGCACGAGTTGATCCACAACGTGGCACTTAAAGTGGAAGAAATACCAACTGATCCGGATAAATTCCGCGTGTCAGGTCGTGGTGAACTTCACTTAGGCATATTAATTGAAAACATGCGTCGTGAAGGATACGAATTAGCCGTTTCTCGCCCAGAAGTGATTTTAAAGCAAGTTGATGGTGTCACTCACGAACCTTACGAATCGGTCACTATCGATGTTGAAGAACAACATCAAGGTTCTGTCATGGAACAGTTGGGTACCCGTAAAGGTGAGTTAACCAATATGGCGCCAGACGGCAAAGGCCGTATACGTATGGATTTCATGATCCCTAGCCGTGGCTTGATTGGTTTTCAAACAGACTTTATGACCATGACTTCAGGTTCTGGTTTGATGTACCACACGTTTGACCACTATGGTCCACACAAAGGCGGTGAAATAGGCCAACGCAAGAATGGCGTATTGATTGCTAATGCTACGGGTAAAGCACTAACGAATGCCTTGTTTAATTTACAAAGTCGCGGACGTTTATTTATCGGCCATGGCCTTGAAGTATACGAAGGCATGATTATTGGTATTCACGCCCGTGAAAATGACCTAACGGTTAACGCTCTTAAAGGCAAGCAGTTAACGAACGTACGTTCATCTGGTACCGACGAAGCGCAAAGCTTAGTGCCACCGATTGTCATGACGTTAGAGCAAGCGCTTGAATTCATCGACAACGACGAATTGGTTGAAGTGACCCCTATCAGTACGCGTATTCGTAAAAAGTTATTGACTGAAAACTTACGTAAGCAAGCAGGTCGTCCGTCTAAAGGATAAATTTTCGAGCTTTTAAAAGATTATATTAAAACCGGCGAAAGCCGGTTTTAATATAATCTGCACTGAAGCTAATCATTATCAGCAACTAACATGGACAACCTTACAATTTACCCAAAGCCACATATCCCAGTAAAATATTTTATATCATTGTTATGTTCAAATGATTTATCGCCTTTACGTTTTTAAAATGTATAATCCGCGCGCACAAATTTTCAGCAATTTAGCTACGTATTACTTTAGTGAGTAATGGTCTTAAATGACACATGAGTGGCCCTAAGAGAGTAAAAACAATGCGTTCACCCAATACCTCAATCGAAAATTTGAGGAATATAGCTATCATAGCCCACGTTGACCACGGCAAAACCACCCTAGTTGATAAGTTATTACAACAGTCTGGCACCTTAGAAAGCCGCGGCGTAGCCGAAGAACGTGTGATGGACTCAAACGATATTGAGAAAGAACGTGGTATTACCATTCTTGCAAAAAACACGGCAATTAAATGGAACGAATTCCGCATCAATATAGTAGACACGCCTGGGCACGCCGATTTCGGTGGTGAAGTAGAGCGCGTTATGTCTATGGCCGATTCAGTCTTGTTATTGGTGGATGCACAAGAAGGCCCCATGCCACAAACTCGTTTTGTGACACAAAAAGCCTTTGCTCAAGGTCTAAAGCCTATCGTTGTAATCAATAAAATTGATAAGCCAGGCGCTCGTCCTAGTTGGGTAATGGATCAGGTATTTGATTTATTTGATAATTTAGGTGCAACTGACGACCAACTCGATTTTGAAGTAGTCTACGCATCAGCCATAAATGGTTGGGCAACCAACGATTTAGATGTCCCTTGCGATAACATGACGCCTTTGTTTGAAACGATCATCAAACATGTTGAGCCGCCGGTTGCAGATATGCACGGCCCATTACAAATGCAAATTTCTCAACTTGATTACAACTCTTATGTGGGTGTAATTGGCATTGGTCGTATTACGAGTGGTTCGGTTAGGCCTAATCAGCAAGTGACGATCATTGGTGCTGATGGCAAAACCCGCAACGCTAAAGTTGGTCAAGTGCAAGGTTATTTAGGGCTTCAGCGCCTCGAAGTGGACTCTGGTGACGCCGGTGACATTGTGGCTGTAACAGGTGTGGGTGAACTTAAGATATCCGACACAATATGCGAACCCAATACAGTTGTGGCGTTACCGCCTCTATCTGTTGATGAACCAACAGTGACCATGACCTTTCAAGTCAATAATTCACCATTTTGTGGTAGAGAAGGTAAATACGTCACATCACGTAATATCTATGAACGTTTGCAAACAGAATTAATCCACAACGTGGCGCTGAAAGTAGAAGAAACGCAAGATCCAGACAAGTTCCGCGTATCTGGTCGTGGTGAACTTCACTTAGGCATATTAATTGAAAATATGCGCCGAGAAGGTTATGAGCTCGCCGTTTCTCGCCCAGAAGTGATTTTGAAACAAGTAGATGGTGTGACCCACGAACCTTTTGAAACAGTGACCATAGATGTTCAGGAGCAGCATCAAGGTACTATCATGGAACAGATTGGTACACGTAAAGGTGAGTTAACCAATATGTCACCCGATGGAAAAGGCCGTATCCGTATGGACTTTATGATCCCTAGCCGTGGCTTGATAGGTTTTCAAACTGACTTTATGACCATGACATCAGGATCTGGTTTGATGTACCACACATTTGATCATTACGGCCCTCATAAAGGCGGCGTAATCGGCCAGCGTAAAAGCGGTGTATTGATTGCTAACGCAACAGGTAAAGCACTAACGAACGCCTTGTTCAACTTACAAGGACGCGGCCGTTTATTTATCGGCCACGGGGTTGAAGTGTACGAAGGCATGGTGATAGGTATTCATGCTCGTGAAAATGACCTGACGGTTAACGCCCTCAAAGGTAAGCAGCTAACGAACGTACGTGCATCAGGTACCGACGAAGCGCAAAGCCTAGTTCCCCCCATTATAATGTCGTTAGAACAAGCACTTGAATTCATCGACAATGATGAATTAGTTGAAGTGACACCTGTCAGTACGCGTATTCGTAAAAAGTTATTAACTGAGAACTTACGCAAGCAAGCTGGACGACCCGCTAAAGCTTAAGCTTTAGCGCTTCGAGATACGCATTTTTACAAGTACCAATAAAACGCCGGCAAAAGCCGGTGTTTTATTGGCTATATCCTATCTGTTGGGGGCAGCGCCGTAATATCTAAAACCTCACCTTCAAAAATTTATCCATATAAGGTTTAATCACTGTTTTTACATCACAGGCTTTCTCAGACTGAATTTCCGTTAGCTCGCCACACAATGAGGCTAATTCAAGTAACACTAGTCTCGCGATATCTTCTCGAACTAAGCCTCTTGAATAAATTGATAGCTGTTGAGTTGTGCTGGTATATTCCACTGGCTTAACAAGCTTAGTTTTCTTAAATATCTTTGAACTTAATACCACACTGGCTATCTGTGTAGACCACGCCTGAGGCACTATTTTTAATAACAAACTGACTTCTTTTTTTGATAAAGCATGAAAAGGTTCATTGCTGAATTTTCCCATCACTATTTTCATTTTGGCTCCTTGTATAGACTCATGGCTAGCTTAAACGAAAAGCCTCCCGGTGACTTCACTTCAATTACTCATTGAAATACATTAATCTTCACCCAAAAGTCTGAATTCTGATTAATTTGTATCAGGAAAGACATCATAAAACTCGATATTAATTCAACAGTTAGAATATAATTAACATCGATTTATTCTGCACAATTCGTCTGTGTATCATCAGGTTTTAGGAGTGGTTAATATCAAAATCGACGTGACTTTTCGCCTATTTAACTTAGATAAATACCAAGCTATCACACTGCACAGAGAACTGGCAGGGGTCACTTACGCGCCTTATCCTGAGAAAAACGGTTTAGTAGGCACAGTGTGTTTGGATCAAGATTTAGGTAATTCAAACGACTTAAATATTTTTTATGTTCGCCAGCAAATACCTCTACAAAACTGCGATATTCTAATAACTGTCATATCTGAAAATAACCAAAGAACAGTTGCCACACCGATGTTCGTCAATAAAATACTCAAACATATTGATTGCCAATTAACCTTTTCTTTTCATCCATCTAAAACACCGGACACACTATGACTTTACATACATTGACGACTGTAAATGATCTCATCACACAATTACATCAAACCCCAGACACTATTGAGTTTACAAGCGTGATGCAGGTAATCAGTCAATCTTATAATTACACACCCGTAAGTTTTAGCAATGGAACGTTGCAAAATGCAGCTGGCAGCAATGAAGGTTCTTGTAAGATTTTCCACTTTGCTCAGTTACATACATTAAGTGAGTCCGAAACACTCTATTTATTCGGACGTTATTATCGTGATGATGTATTGGCCCATCCGACTGGTGGTGATCACGCAAACATTCGTAACTTTATGCTCACCGGCTGGTCTGGGATAAAATTTGATGGTTTAGCATTAACTCCTGTGGATTAAAACCTAGCTAAACTTGAATAAAAGGGTGTTTTTCAAGATAACGTTTAGGCTCATGGTAGTCGTGCAGTGTGAATTTTGGCGAGAAAGCGGATCAACCAATGCCATGCATGTTCCCTTAGTCTCAACACTATTTTTTGATTTGTATATATTATGTTTGAGGGCACCTCACACGCTGCCCCCATTTTTTTTAAAGTCTTGTGTGTGCTGGCATATTAGATGGCAGATTCAAGTCTGAAGTGCATAACCACTAAGCAGCTATAGCCACCATGTGTTCAGCCATTAATTTGGCTGGCGTTTTGTAATTTAGTTTCTTTCTTGGCCTATCATTGAGCTTCACTATTACATCTTCAACTGCTGATTGCGATACTTTTTTGAAAGTCTGTTGATTTCGGCCAATATTGTCGTAACAGACCATTGGTGTTTTCATTTAACCCTCGTTGCCACGAACAATAAGGGATCTGCAAAATAAACACCACATTTCAAACTCTCAGTCATCTTTTCATGGTAAGCAAATTCTTTACCATTATCCGCTGTGATCGTTTGTACGGCATCTTTAAACGGCTTTAATAAAGCAATGGTTGCTGCTGTTACTGTTTTGGCTGATTTATCATCTATACGTGTCGACACAGTAAAACTGGTTTTCCGCTCAACAATAGTGACCAGTGCCCCACTGTGCCCTTGCCAATAACTAGATCAATTTCCCAATCACCAATTCTACTTTTATCATCAACAACGGGTGGGCGTTCATCAATACTTATACGGTTCTTAATAAATCCTCTGCCAGCTTGTTTATCTTTGCTACGTGATTGATAAGCTTTGCCTTTTCTACGTAAATATTGGAATAATTGACCACCACATTGCTTGTCAGACCAAATGTGCTGATAAATGGTTTCATAGCTAATATAGATGTTCTGGTCTTCTCTAAGCCACCCAGATATCTGCTCTGGACTCCATCTTCTTTAATTTTGAATCAATTAATGCAATGAGTTTGTTGTCATTTTAATGGTTTTACAGCTGCTAATCGGCGTTATCTGATGATGTTTGAGCTTGCTTGAACGATAACCTCGTTTACCTGTATTACGGGAAAACTCTCTGCTAATGGTTGATTGGCTAACATTTAATTGTTTGGCTATTTTATTTTGGCTCATACCTGTTTTACTTTAAGGCATAAATCTGGCATCGTTGTTCATAGGTCAGTTGTTTATATGTTTTCATTGTTGCATCTCTTGCCGGAGAAAAAGCGATTAGCATATATTCAGCTGACCACTTTTTCTACCTATTCAAGTTATGCACTTATTATTTGAATCCAAGAATGTTATTAACGCTTTGCTTTAGACAATAAATAGGCCGCATATGCTCCTAATAAACCAGCACTTGACACAATTAGATAATAAATCTTATACCCGTCTCCACTCGGATACTGCTCTATTAGTGAAGCACTCAGCAGCGGTAAATACACTTCAGGAAAATAGCCAATCATGGAAATAATACCAATAGCTAACCCTTTAATTTTGTTAGGCACATCACACCGACCTAACGTTGCCCAATACAATCCTCTTACACCATAGCTCAGCAATCCAATAAGCAGAACAATCAAAATCATTAGCAGGGCGGCAGAATTTGCTGGTACAAGCGCCATCAGCGCAAGCGATAATGAAGCGAGAACTAAGAGTATCGAGAGCACTTTTTGGGGGTCAGCCCAGTCACCAATAAAACCTGCGGCCATTCCACCAATAGGCCGCATCCATAGTTTTGCAACCGTTATATAGCCAACCATCACGGCAGTAAGGTTAAAATTTTGCTGCAAGAAGGCTGAAAAGGAATAGGTTGCATAAAATATCTGGTAACCACAAACAATACAGATAGCACATAGCCATATTTCACGACGACTGAGAACATCTTTTAAATCATCAAAGAGCACACTCTTTGTGTTGTCATCAATCACACCCTTTGATGCTTCTAGATCATCAAGTAACCAGTAAACTAGAATCGATACGATCAGTAGAACGCCGACATATAGATAAATCACTTGCTGCAGAGCCATCTTCGTGGAGTCTGGATCTTGACTGAGAATATAGGCAAATAATGCAACAGCAGCGGTGGCCAAGAGGGCTTCAATTAAACCACGGCCTCCATCCAAAATACCAAAGAATCTACCTTGTTGATCTTTGTCTGCCAACATGGCGACGATTTTAATGTGCGCTGACCAAAAGGTCAGTCCTGTTGCTATACCCCAAGCACCGTAAATAACTATTAATGCAGAATAAGACGGCATAGTTGAAAACCACAACCCAAGTAGAGCCGTCGCCAACAACGAAAAACAAAGTAATTTTCGCGATGAAAACCTGTCTGCTAGTCCACCACTTGGAATATAAGTCAACATGAATATAACGCCAAGCATCGAACTGCAATAACGCAACTGTGTCTGGGTAATATTGAAGGACTCTAAGATTGAGAGCTCGAAATTTTGGCGCAGATAGAGCAGCGGGTAAATGGCCCCAGCAGCAACAACAATAAGTGCAAGCTGGCTATAGCTGCGAAAAGCAGTAGAATTAATCCTTGTCAAAGCAACCTCAAAACAGACTTTGGGATATCAGTGTATCTTCCTTACTCCTGAACACCAAATAGACTGCTTGCATTTTGTATTACCTGCAGCGGTTGCCGCAGAGGACGCTCATCCTTCTGCTCACTTACCCTTTGAGCAGCAACTTGTACTTATGACGGAACACGTTGAAGCGGGGATGGCGTGTTATAAAGAGGGTAAGCTTGACATGGTTGCGCCTCATCTGCTCCACCCAGCGTCTGAAACCCAGAGCCTTGAGTGGGGCTCTTGAAAAATTTGGCTTTGATAGCGCGTTTTTTTTTGGAAGTACCTACAGAGATTAAGTCCTTGTTGCGCCAAGCAAATGACACCCCACATGAAGTACCGCTGCAATCCCTTTATCGATTGATGAGTTGCTATAGAAGGCAGAGGTGATATTTAGGCAGTTGAGCAAATAAACAGCTCTCTAGCAAAGTATTGATGCTCGGACATACAAAAAAAAAGGAATGCTGAATAACCATTATTATTCAAAATAAAATTAACAAAGGTATAACCATAGGTAATGATAAGTTCCAGCAGAAAATAGAGCGTATAACCGAACGAAGAATGACGCCTAAAAAACGGAAGACCAGAGAATAGAGAGAAAACAACACCATTAAATTAAATGTGACGCGGCCCCAGTTATTGCAGGGATGAGAGTGGTAAAATGATTAAGCAACGGATTAGGAAGGTCTATCAACAGTTACTACCGCTACCCTAAATGTGTTAACAGGTTGCTAAACGGAATTGGATTTACTCAAAGTAAAACGCTTACAAGTACTGGTAATATTCGTTATAGTGAATTTATTATATTTAAAATAACTGTTTGGTTTTAGCATTGTACATTAATCAACATAAAATCATTTTCTATCGCAATGGCTATTCACTGCTTGCTAACGTCTCAGGCACGACTAAATCTATTATATTAAATGATGTCGATTTATTTGTTTTAGGCCATATTGCCAGAAATGAAAATGCAGATGACATAATGCAAATTATCTTAGCCGATCCTGTGTTGAACACTCACTTTCCCAATGTGAGTGAGCAACAAATAAATAGTCGATTTGTACAATACAAAGAGGTTGAAGCCATTGTTGATAAGCCATCGCTTAATCCACCCGAAGTGTCGTTTGAGGCTTTTGTTGAAAACACTCATCCAGTAGAAAATGACCAACCTGAACCTCAGCTACGAGCACTTCGGTTAAGCACTCATTTGGGTATAGTCCCCACACCACAAGGGTATGCAGCATGGTCTGTACCACAAAACGGCTTCCTTGCTCTGAGCGTGGTTGAGGTAATCTTATTGCTCGCTTTTGGTGATGGTAAATCAGTAGCTAATGTGATGGCTGAAAAAGCCAATTTACAATTAAGCGTTGATACAATAACCACGATGTTAAAGAAATTCACTGACGCTGCTTGGTTGACTTCAATGAAAGATAAAGTAGAGGGCACTGAGCCTGTCCTTATTCCCTTTAACACAATTACCGAACATTCATTAGGGCATGCAACTGATTGGCAAGCCTTACCAAAATCAAATAAAATCCCAGTATACTTTGTCCCTCATATGGAAAACCATTTTCCATTAGCCTTAGGCGTTTTATATAGTGCATTAGTCGCCTATAAAAATGCTGAGTTGTTACAACGTTTTCAATTTATTCCACTTAATTACCTAGCACCTCAAGCACTTTTTGACGGCCCATATCGCAAGTTTGGGCCTGGAGTGTGGTTGTTTTCAAATTACATGTGGTCGATAGATGTGAATATGCAAATTAGTCACTTTGTCAAACAGCATAATAAAGTTAATTTAATGATACACGGAGGGCCAAGTACGCCTGATTATCAACAAGCTTGTGAAGACTTTATGACCGAGCATCGTTCAGTTGATGCAGCCGTTCACGGTGAAGGTGAAGTGACTATCACTGAAATTTTTGACTGCATTGATGCTTCAGTCAATAGGCAACTAACGACGAATATTTCGCAACTAGCAAAAGTGGCAGGGTTAACTTATCGCGAACCCATGACCGGAAGATTAATGCGCACCGGCCCACGTGAACGAATGAAATCACCTGATGATGTGCCTTCACCGTATTTGAATGGTTTGTTTGATGGCTACAATGGCCGTATTGAAGCGGCCATTATTGAAACGAATCGAGGCTGTCCTTACGGTTGTACTTTCTGTGATTGGGGATCGGCGACTAACCAAAAAATTCGCAAGTTTGACCTACAACGCGTGATGGATGAAATCACTTGGATTGGCAAAAACAAAGTCCGTGTAATGTGGATTGCAGATGCAAACTATGGCCTATATGATCGGGATATTGAAATATCTCAATTTATTGTAGATATCAAACGTAAGTACGGGTACCCGCAGGAAATTGTGGTTAATTATACAAAGAATTCAACATGGCGCTTAGTTGAAATTATTAAGATATTTACTGAAGGCGGTATTATCGGGCAAGGTATTATTTCTATTCAAACCACTGATGAAAAAACCTTAGAAGTCATAAATCGCAAGAACATTAAGACACAACGTTATGACGAACTCGCACAAGCTTTTACTGATTTGAATTTGCCATTATCAACCGATTTAATGATAGGTTTACCCGGCATGACTATTCAGTCATTTATGGCTGACTTACAACGCTATATTGATATGGATGTCTCAGTAAAAGCGTATCCAACACAGCTTCTGCCCAATAGCCCAATGGCTGAGCCCGGCTATATGCAAAAATATGAAATTAAGGCTGATGAACATAATTTCTTAATATCTACTTACAGCTATACTCAAGCGGATATTCAGCGGATGAAAAAACTGTATGAAGTGTATGTTATGGCCGATGGCTATAGTTTACTCCGTTATGTCATCCGTTTTATGCAATGGGAATATGCGATTGATGCGAGTACTTTTATAGAAAATCTGCTTGATGATTGTGTGGCTGAACCAAACGCATACCCTCTATTAACTTGGGCAGTGCATTTCTTCAATCAAGATAAATCAATGCCAAGCGGGTGGACTGCCTTTTACCAACAGTTAAAGGATTACATTGTGGCGCGCTATCAAGTGGCCGATAATAGTACCCTAGACACGATAATCAAAGTAAGTCAGGCAACCATGCCAGATGATGCTCAGAACTACCCAATTTCACTTAATTTAGCACATGATTTTCATGCTTACTTTCGGCAAAATAAAGAGTCCTTTAAGGCATTACATACCTTCGCTCAAAGCGCGATGGTTTTTTCAGATCCTAACCGATTGTCTAACGTTGACTTGAACTCAGCTCAATACGATAGCCACCAATATTTTTGGGAATTGTACAGCTCGGTCGCTCGACCAAAATCCCTAGCGGAATTTGCAGCTTGACACTTAATGGTAACAACTTCATTTTTAACGTTACACCTTAACTAGTTTGTTAAGGTGTTTTTGCATCACGTCTTTGTGCACTTGTTTTCACCATTGAGGGACAAATACTTTGCAAAAATCATCGACATCACAAAACATCTTAACTAATTTACTGATGCCTGTTCCTTGATAGATTGATTTTTTGTCAAAAATCAGCTCTTGAAATAGGCATTTCGTTCCAGCCACAGGTACTGTCGTTTTTAGATATTTTTATATTATTCATATCCTAGTAAACCATCTTGATGAGTGATGTCGACAGTGCGCAATACTTGGGTTTCATAGTTGCGTGATCGCACATTTGACATAGTTACATACTCCCCACGTGCACCTTGGTGATTGACTTGTAATCGAATAAAGCCAAGGTGGCGGCCATCACTCCAAATGATCTCTTCGTTGTTGGCAGTATTGAGTGCGTCGAAGCGCTGCATGACCTCACCTCCTAGACTTTCCATAATTGAACGAGGTGACGTCACGCCAGTCGCACCAAGCTCTACGCCCATCGATTGACCGCGGTCGTCGAACAACTTATTCTGCCAGAAACTATGGCTGTCACCCGAGATTACGAGTAAGTCTTGAACATTAGCGTCTTTGGCAATCTGATAAAATCGTTCACGGGCCGCAGGGTAACCTGACCAAGTATCAAGGTCTGAGGGCAAGGAATATTTTCCAAGATGGGTACGTTCAACCAGCTTTTGTTGTTTTTCTAGACTGAGTTTGTCACGTAAGTTATTGAGTATGGGGTCGTCTAAATTCGGTGCGATTGATTTAGCTATAACCGATTGATTACCAATGATGCGCCAGCGACGCCCAGCACTGACCGATTCATTGAGTTCATCTTTTAAGAAGACTTGCATCTCCTTAGATAACATTTCGCGATCGGCTGCATTAATGACATTTTGTGAAAACGCTTTAGCTTGCTTTTTACTTTGAATATTCGGCAAATGTTGATTATAACTGATTTGCTGGCTTCGGCCGGTATGCCGACTTTCAAGTGTGATGAGGCTGGCAAGATCGCCAAATTTATAATGTCGCCAATATTTTGCCCGGTCGCTCACTTGGACAGGATCACGCACTGGCATCCATTCGTAGTAAGCTTGCAGTGACGCAAGTCGCCTTGCCTCCCAGCTTCCCTCATTCAGTTGATGATTCTTGGCGCCGGCCATCCAAGGATTATTAGCTGTTTCGTGATCATCCCAGATGACAATCAATGGATGCCTAGCATGCATGGCGAGTGAGCCTTGATCTGTTTTGTACTGGGCATGACGTTTTCTATAATCATCAAGAGACAGTGTTTCATGAGCAGGGTGATGCTCTCGTCCGATACGTTTTCCCATTTCACCACCAAATCCCTCAACACCGTACTCATAGATATAATCACCCAGGTGCACCACTAAATCTATGGACGCGTCTTTTGCAATCGCATCATAAGCATTAAAATATCCAAACGGATAATTAGAGCAGGTGGTGACTGCCACAACTAATTGTTCAACATGTCCAACAGGTAGCGTTTGAGTTTGACCAGTGGGTGAAATAGAATCTGCGACCGCAAATTTATAGAAGTATGATTCTCCAGGCTTTAAATCATCAGCGACTATTTTAACAGTATGATCTCGATGAATGTCTGTGTTGAAGACACCGCTGCTGACAACATGTTTGAAACTTGCTTCAGTAGCAACAAACCAATCCACCTTAACTGGAGTTGTTAAGCCACTTACTCGCGTCCAGATCACCACACTACTTTGGTCTGGATCACCGCTTGCCACGCCATGAGCAAAAATAACCTGATTGCCTAATTCGCCCTGAGTATCGCAACTTGTAAAGGGCAATAAGGCAACGCTAGAAACTATTTTCATTGCTTGTCTGCGGGTTACTTTTTTAGGCATTACATATTCTCCAAACGATAATGAGTCAACCTCGAATTATCGTATTATTGAGTGAAATTCTAGGCAGCGGCATGCACTGATAAAGAACAAAAGTGGTTTGCTATTATGGCTTCAAAACATATAACTTCATCAGTGCCAGCCAAACCTATTGGCACGATAAGGAAAAAGGGATACTTTGGGTGTTTTGTTACCGAGTAAGTCGGCAATAATATCACCACTAATTGCCGCTAATGTCATACCTAAGTGTTGATGACCAAATGCATAGACTACATTCTGGCTCTTACTTGAGTACCCCAGAACAGGTAAAGAGTCAGGCAGCGAAGGACGATGACCTAACCAGACTGATTCTTCATGAATTTCAAGCTTAGGTAGCATATTTTTAGCCACTGGTAAAAGTTTACGAATTCTGCTGTAGTCCGGTGGTGCATGCAAACCGGCAAATTCGACCTGACTTATGAGGCGTATACCCTTATTCATAGGTGATAATACGAAATCATTTTCGCCATTAACAATCGGCCTACTAATCAGCGAATGGGTGGACTCAGGTAACATCAAATGATAGCCGCGTTCAGACTCTAGGGGAATATCATCCCCTAATTGTTTCGCCAGACCACGGGACCAAGCACCAGTTGCAATCACCACTTTTTGACTGAGTAATTCACCTCTTTTACCTTTAAGTTGAATAACGCCATTAATATCTTGTATTGCATCAACATTAAATTGTTGATAACGACCGCCACGCCTGACTAATAAATCAACCATGCCTTGCACCAGTAGCTGCGGATCATTCACATTTAAGCTATCGTCTTGAAAGAAACCGTGCTTAAACGTTCGGGCTAAATGGGGTTCAAGATCATGAATTTCAGACGCATTTAAGCATTGGTATTTTGTGCCCATCTGATCCAAGATTTGTCTTGAACGCAGGGTCCCATCAAACATCTGATCTGATTGATATACTTTGAGCCATCCCTTCGCATTGAAGAATTGACTAAGGGTTGTATCCTGGGTTAATTTGCGCCAGCTTTGCACCGCATGTTGTGATAGGGCGTGCAAGTTTTGGGCATTTTTGTTGACTGAAGAAGTGCGGCTTTGCCACATAAAACGCATAAGCCAAGGTAAAACTTTAGGGAAATAAGAGGGGCGAATACATAAGGGAGAATTGGATTGACTGAGCATTTTGATGGCATCGAAGAATATGCCTTGAGTGGCTGTGGTACACAAGAACCATTGACTATTGCACCAGCATTACCAAATGAGGCGCCTGCACTTGGCCGCTCTCTATCGAGTAACAATACCTCGTGACCTCTTTGTTGCAATGTTAACGCAGTCGCAGCGCCAATCACCCCTGCCCCGATAATGGTTATGTTACTTGTCATCGACTAGCACTTTTGGGTTGTTTTAAAAAAATCCTTTCACCTGAAAGTTGGACGTCACAATAAGTAAAAACCAATACCTAGGTACTGGTTTTTACTTCCATAACTAAATGTACACTAACTTAAATTAGCTTAGCTTAGAAACGATGTGAAACTTTTGCATACATAAAGCGACCATTGAATCCGTATGGTGAAGTTGAAGCATACGAGCGACCAGCAGGTGCACCTAAAGCAACAGGACCATTATCATCAGTCAAATTATTAATACCGACAGAAATAGCTGTTCCGCCATCAAAGTTATAAGCAAATTCAGCATCTAACAGAACAACAGCATCGCCAGTAATATCTGGAGAGAATTGGAACCATTCTCCATAATAATTTGCTCTTGCCATTAATGTCCAATCATCAGCAGAGTAATCAACTGTAAATGAACCTTTTTGCTCAGGTAATCCGCGCTCTAAACGGTTTAATTTAGTTTGACTGACATTTTCACCAAATTTATCAACAGTGGTCTCAGTCCAGTTGTAGGCAAGTGCATACTTCATACTGCCGCCAAAAGCGTCAATCGAATAGTTAGCAACTACATCAATACCTTGAGTGGTTGTATCAAAGTCATTAGTAAAGAACTTAACTTTAGCCAAACCTATTGCATCTGTTACTCCCAAAGCAGCTAATTCAGCTCTATCATTATCATCGAGTGCAACGGCTGAAGTCTGCGTGATCCTGTCAGTCACTTCGATGTTGAAATAATCGAAAGTAAGGAAGAAGTCACCGTCTTGATAAACACCACCAAACGCATAACTGGTCGCTTCTTCAGGTGTTAACTCAACGCCACCAAATCTGACAGAAACAGGATTAGTTGGAGGTAATGTGGCTATATCAACCAATTCACCGCCATCAAACTGTGTTTGCACAGATCGAACATTGCTTTGTCCAATAGTGGGTGCACGGAAACCAGTACCAACAGAGCCTCGGATTTTGAATGAATCAGACAATTCATAAATGCTCGCTAGTTTCCAGCTAAAGTTAGAGCCAAAATCGCTAAAATCTTCAAATCTGAATGCGACTTGTGTCATAAACGCATCACTAAATTGTGCTTCTGTGTCAAAATATGCCGCTTTACTGGTACGTGATGACGAGCCTGCATCAGCTGGTTTAAAGCCTGGAAAACCATTTGAGCCGATACTAAAACCTTGATCTACAAGAGGCCCTAATTTAAACGACGCTTCATCACCTGCGGTAATGGTAAAGGTCTCTTGTCTAAGTTCAACACCGTATGAAACAATTAACGATTCTAATCCCAATGTTCTATCTACTTCTTTAGAAAAATCGGCATTCAATGATTTTTCTAATTGCGCATAGGCGCCAGGAGTAAATTGAGTTGGCGTATCTGGACCTAGAGAAGAGTTGACAGTGTTACCTATACGAAACTCTGTCGAATGTTCACCTACGCCAGCACTGAAATCGTATAGTACGCCGTTGCTGAATTCGCCACGTGTTCCTACAAATAAAGATAGGTCAACTACGTCTCCACCAAAAAACGGTGTAAAGCCACCTGGAAATCTTAGATTATGAGCATAACAATTAGCACCAGATAATGAGGCAAGTGCAGCCGCATCGGGGGCGTTATCGACGATAGCAACCACTGGACAAGCCGAATTATCAGTGGCACCAGGAGTTAAGTCAGCGGTAAGAATAGAAGCGGAACCATCTGCAAGCGTTGGTCCTCCAAATACTCCACCACGGGTATTAGGGTTACGAAAATAGAAACCACCCTCAACCGTTTTTTCTGACCAATTACCAAACAGGTAAGCTTCACTGTCACCATCTAAATCAATACCGGCGTTAACAAATAACTTCAAATCATCTGAAATTTCAGGTGAGCCCCAAACCTGAGCGGCTGGTGTTCTAACGTCACTATTACCGGCATCAATCAAACCTTGTGCATCGCTACGTTGAGTACTTCTACTCGTTGCATCTTGCTGGTTAGACTCAAAGCTTAAGTTGATAAAACCATTGTCACTTAAAGGTAAACCCACATTACCTGATATTGTTATTAATTCTCCATCACCTTCAGAGAACGCACCCATTTTGGCTTCAATCATGCCGCCAGAGTCGTTATCATTAAGCACAAAGTTAATTACACCAGCAACTGCATCTGAACCATATTGTGCCGATGCACCATCGCGTAATACTTCAACTTGTTTTAAAGCAATCGCGGGTATAGTCGATACGTCTGGGCTTTGAGCACCGTCAGCGATACCACCACCTGAAAAGGCAATAATGGAACCTTTATGACGACGTTTGCCATTGATTAACACCAAAGTCGAATCAGGAGAAAGACCACGTAAATTTGCAGGCCTTACAATCGTTGCACCATCAGAAATGGCTTGAGCATTAACGTTATATGAAGGCGTTACCGTTCGCAAAAGTGTCGCCATGTCTGAAGGCCCATTAGCCATCAATTCATTACCACTAATTACATCTATGGGCACGGGTGAGTCAGCAACAGAGCGAGGGGCTGCGCGTGAACCTACCACCACTATCACTTCAGCGTCATCTTTCTTGTTCTCTTCTTCTGCGGCCATCACTGGTAGTGCGACGCAGGTCATTCCCATAGCAACTACTAAATTTTTTATTATAAATTTTTTAGACAATTTCTTATCCTCTGGAAAGAGTTATAATTATATTCTAAGTTATGTGTGTACTTAGTTTGTAAATTAACGCCTCGTTAAACTGGCATTCACCTGTCCAAACACATTAATTCAACGCTACTATGCGCTATCTTTGGTTCATAAGCTATAATACGATAGTTGTATTGTTCATATAATATAACGAGCCCACCTTAAGTTCATGATGTAAGTCGTTAATAAGCTTAATTCAAGCTGTAAACATGTTTTGTCGATTTTAAGCCAGCTGTTCTGAATTGATATCAAAATAGGTTGAATTTCTTGTCAATCAAACCTGTATTTAAGACTTTTTAACCTTTATTATTAAGCCATTAGGGGCCGGTTGGGTCTCGTTGAGCCATTTATTAATGAGGTGAGCTATACGTTTATTGTCGTTTTCTGCGTAAATTAAAAATAATTTAGCCATGCTAGGCTTAGCCTTTACCTTAGGCTGTTGTCGAGCAAACAATTTCCCCAGTGGTGACTGATATACATCTGATTTAGGGCTATTTGCCATCATTTTATTCCTCCTTGCTGCCAGCCTTTATATCTTTAGCAAACAATAATAAAAATACGCCCAGCATGATTGCCATATCAGCAACGTTGAAAATACCCGTTCTTAAAGAGCCAATGCCGATATTTAAAAAGTCGATCACTGCGCCATTGTTGACAGCCCTATCGAAAAAATTACTGATACCCCCTGAAAAGATAAGCATTAACGACGATAATCCATATGCGGTTTGTGTCTTTGTTCTTAAGATGTAAATCAGCAGAGCTTGATAAAATCAATCCCACCGCACAAACGAATATCCAGAATTTGGCTGAGTCTGACATACCGCTGCCTAAACCTAAGAAAGCGCCCGTATTTTCGGCATACCCAATACGGAGTATATCACTCCAATAACTGGTCATTTCAAACTTGGGTAGGTACTCAGAAGCATACCATTTGGTACCTTGATCAATTCCGATAATCATTAAACAAATAACCGATATCATTTGTATGCGTTTTAATAAGTTCATTTTTTGTATTCTGACCGTGATTGTATAAATTATGCGATTTGAGCCAGATTATCCACGCTCCTCCAGTCCCAGTCCATAACGAGATGTCCTTCAGATTAAACTATTTTACAAAATAGAAGTTAACAAGCGTTAACAGTCAATTAACACATGGTTATTAAATATCTATTTTGATTCTAAAAGCATCACTCAAATGATTGGCAAGCTTCTGTATTATTAATAAATCAAAAAATGTTGGATTGTTAAATGAAAAAAATTGAAGCCATAATTAAACCTTTTAAGCTTGAAGATGTGCGAGAAGCATTAACTGAGGCCGGGATTTCAGGGCTAACCGTAACAGAGGTAAAAGGTTACGGACGTCAAAAAGGTCACACCGAAACTTATCGTGGTGCAGAATACAAAGTAGATTTTTTACCCAAAATCAAGCTTGAAATTGTACTAACAGATGAGCAAGTTGAACGCTGCATCGAAGTTATCATCGCCACAGCCAATACGGGTAAAATTGGTGATGGCAAAATTTTTGTCTTTGACGTGGTGCGCGCTATACGTATCCGTACCTCTGAAGAAGGTGATGAGGCTGTATAGCCGATACAGTCTAACGACAGATTACCCACAGACACCCTAAACATATTATTTTAATTATAAACTGAGAGCCCACATGCAAGATATTAACAGCGCCGTTGAAACACTGGTGCAAAGCTCCAATACCTACTTTTTACTGATCGGTGCGATCATGGTGTTTGCCATGCACGCAGGTTTTGCGTTTTTAGAAGTCGGTACGGTGCGCCACAAAAACCAAGTCAACGCTTAGTGAAAATCATTACTGACTTTGCTGTTTCCTGTATTGCCTACTTTTTTGTTGGATATTGGATAGCCTACGACGTCACATTCTTCAGTAGTGCCCAGGAGCTTGCCAACAACAACGGTTATGACTTAGTGAAATTCTTTTTCCTAATGACCTTCGCCGCAGCTATCCCAGCCATCATATCTGGAGGCATTGCTGAAAGAGCAAAATTTTATCCCTTTTTGATTGCCTCAGCCATGATCGTTGCCGTGGTATATCCATTTTTTGAAGGGATTAATTTGGAATGGTAACTACGGTTTTCAAGCATGGTTACAACAAACCACAGGTGCCAGTTTCCATGACTTTGCAGGCTCGGTGGTGGTACATGGTATGGGTGGGTGGTTAGCCTTAGTAGGCGTTTACTTTTTAGGGCTACGTAAAGGCCGTGAAAAAGACAACAGACTGATCGCCTTCGCTCCTTCCAACATCCCGTTTTTGGCCCTAGGTACATGGATCCTATGTATTGGTTGGTTCGGCTTTAATGTTATGTCCGCACAAAGCATGGACGGCATCAGCGGATTGGTCGCAATGAATTCGCTGATGGCGATGGTTGGCGGTATTTTAGCGGCGTTGTGGTTCGGCAAAAATGACCCTGGTTTTATTCATAATGGACCACTGGCAGGTTTAGTCGCGGTGTGTGCGGGTTCGGATGTGATGCATCCCTATAGGTTCATTGTTTGTAGGACTCATAGCCGGCTGGATTTTTGTCAAACTGTTTACCGTTATGCAGCAAACCAAGAAAATTGATGACGTGTTGGGCGTCTGGCCATTACACGGCGTATGCGGCGCATGGGGCGGAATTGCCGCGGGTATATTTGGCCTTGAGTCGCTAGGTGGGTTGGGCGGCGTGTCTTTCACCGCACAAGTAATAGGCACCGTTGCAGGCATAGTGGTTGCGCTAGTCGGTGGCTGTGGTGGTGTATGGTCTTGTCAGTAAAGTGACCGCCATTCGACTCACTGAGGAAGAGGAGTTTAAAGGCGCCGATTTGAGTATTCATAGTATCGGTTCGGTTAATCACGATTAAAGCCGAATTCATCATTCAAGGGACTTCATGGATGAAGTCTCATAGATATTAACCGTGACTAACAAATTTAATCTTACCCATATTTTAAACCGACGAAATACTTATATTCTTTGTATATATAATGGACCACATGACTAGTTTTTATGGTCATATTGGATAGACAATTTACTAAGGTAAGTTGATACAGTGTGATGCTCATAAGTCGTTAGCCGTCATCATGGGGATAAAAGACTTTAAACAAAAACGTTGCCTGCACCTCTAGGTTTTATGGGCGCGTTAGGTGTTGGCTAGGGATCAGCCTGATTGCCGCACATATTTTTGCATTGTATAATTGGTTTTATTTAGTATTTATCAACCCAACATTTACAGCCACTTACATACAATATTCCGAAGCAAAAAATTAACTCAAGTGTCTAGAAGCAAGGGTAATAGAGCAACAGCTTCAAAATTAGCGGATTACGCAGAATTAGTGAGTAACAACTTCACACAGTCTATGGTGATGTTTGCCTCGGTGTTTGTGATTGGACTGCTGTTTTCTGTGGTCAGTGCTTGGGCACTTCGCACCCGCAAAAATAACCCAAACACATAACTAGAAGAGAAACAATGGAATTAGGTCAATTTCCCCTCAGCCTTCATATTAAAATATAATTAAGTTACAAACCTTTTATGAAAACTTTGGTTTTAAAGCTCGCCCAGAATGTGGTCTCATCGCAGATAAAGTATCTTGCCTAAATAAAAGTGCACATGATGGGTTTATTTGAGGGTATGTTCAGAGTCGAATATTTTACCTTTAATCCAGCTGATGTGATCCCTATTGAAAACACATTATATCAAGACGCACTGCCCCAACTCATGCTGAATCAGGCCCTGCACATTGTGTGTTGCAAGATCCTGATGGCAACCCCATCCTATTTAACCAGTTTTAGAGGCCACTATTTATTATGTCTGATGAATTTATCTGTTGGAATTGTAACCAAGCGCTAATCAATGTCATCCTGCCGATGTCAAGACGTGAAGAGTGTGACAAATGCAAAGCAGATCAGCATGTGTGTAATATGTGCCTGTACTATGTCAAAGGCCGCTGTGAAGAAGAACGTGCTGAGCATATAAGCAATACGAACGGGCTAACTTTTGTGATTATTTCAAACCCAGTAATGCAGTGTATAAAACAGTTGATAAACAAAAATCAGATAAGGCAAAAGCTCTGCTTGCTGAGTTGTTTGGTGATACCGTTGTTGAACAAACACCCTCAGATGAAGATCCTCTCCCCCGGGGAACTGGCTGAGAAAAAGTGTACGAGAAATGCTAGGCGGTTAACCTCAATTTCCAGATAAAAACCTGGGGCTAGCTGAAACAAACGCTTATCATTTATGTTGTTGATCTTTGCTATATTCAGTGTTGAGTTCAATGCCTTTCTCATACAATCTATTCATCTGTTTGTCAGAGCGTTTAAAGTAATATAGCCACTTTACATACTGATTTTTTAACGCTTGGCGATAGACTCCATAAGCCTGAAAACGCACTGCAGAAGTCTGGCTGATAAAAGGTAACCTGATAGGGTTTGCCTGTTCTTTTAGCCTTAAACATATTTCAGTATCTTCAAAAATGTCGATTTCCGGTAGGAGTCCCACATCCAATAAAAGTTGTTTTTGTGCAAACACACAGTGATCTAAATAATATATGCCGCGCCGTCCTCCTCTTATATGATTAGAATACCAAGACGTGAAATTAAGCAGAGGATGAGATATTGAAAACTGATGGGTAAAGGCACCCCAACGTATCTCGGAGGTAAGGTTAGTTAAAGCTTGAATACCCTCAACATCCACTAAACTGCGTGGGTGGTGAAGCAACACCATATCAAATTTAGCATGTTTGATACCTGCATTTAATCGACCTGCCCGCGAGCCAATATCAGTGGCAATTAACTTGGCAGTAGACTGCTTAATTATCGAAATAGTATCGTCTTGACTTCCTCCATCCACACAAATGACTTCTATATTAAGCACCCCAATATAGGTATCCAGTATCTTAGACAGATAACCGGTTTTGGATTCATTTAACGTAGGGATAACAATACTCAGCAAGACAATGGGCTCCTTTGGATTGTAACTAGACAGACCTAAATTAGTCGTCAGCGAACATAATAAACGTTAGAGTTTATCCAGTGTAATATATTTGTTATATTTTAAAGGAAGGTTTACGAAAAAATTAGTCGGTGTTTTTTTGGCACTTTATGTTTAAGTATTTGCTCGCCAAAAATAGGCAGCGAGAAGAGGCAAAGAGAAATAGTGCGCAGATATAAAACAAAACCCACAACAGTTCTAACGGCTACACAAGCCAAAGACTTTAGCAAACACTGCATATTTTAATCTTCAACCGTGACCCATTTTTTAAGAAAGAGATGAATATGCCCCTCCAATTGATGGTGCTGCGGGTATCTGTAATGACTTCCCACTTGTCCGTTTAAAACGTAAGAAGTACAAATAATGAAAACAGTATTAATAACAGGTGGTGCTTCAGGTTTAGGTGAAGCGCTGGCATGGCATTATGCCAAACAAAATTTTGAAGTGTGTATTGTCGATCTCAACACACAGCGCGGCCATAAAGTGGTCGATAGCATCACTCAGTCAGGTGCTGCGGCCTTCTTTTTACCATGCGATATCACCGACGAAGCTGACATTGACACACTAAAAGGACAACTTCAATCCCGTTGGGATAAAGTGGATGTGTTAGTCAACAATGCAGGTGTTGCCACTGGCGGCGCTTTAGAATTTGAAGATATACAACAGTGGGAATGGGTCATCAATATCAATGTATTGGGCATGGTTAGAATGTGCCGTGCTTTTGTCCCTATGATGAAGCAACAAGGGGCAGGAAAAATAGTGAATATAGCGTCCCAAGCTGGTATTACACCGGCACCATTGATGGGTAGCTACAATGCGAGTAAAGCCGCAGTCGTCAGTTTTTCTGAAACGATGCATCTTGAGTTACAAGGCAGTAAAATCCACGTGAGTGTTGCTTGCCCAGGCTTCTTTTCCACAAACCTAGACGAATCAATGCGCAGTAAACAGCCCGGCGTGGCAAAACTTGTGAGTAAGATGCTGCATACCTATTCCGATATCACCGCAGCTCAGGTAGCTCAAGCTATTTACCAAGATAGTGAGGCTCTGAAGTTTATGACCATCACTCATAAAGATGGGCGTTCAGCCTTTCGTTTTAAACGTTGGTTACCACCCATGCGTTATTTGGCTATGATGAAAAAACAACTGAAAAACTTTCAGCCTAGAGCCTAGTTTCTTGAGCAATACTGATAAACACAACGTCATGGACACAGCAAGCCGAATCAGAACACACGAAGAGCCGATTGTAATGGCTCACGTTCATTGGCTTAAAAGCAATGCCCCAAGTCTCAAAGATAAGCCAACCGTCATACTATATTCAGGTGGCGCATCTCACTGGACATAATGCTTAAGTTACCTCAACGAAAACGCTGTAATGCGTGAAACCATTTTACGCCGAAGGCCTGCTGGCATCAAAGCTAAAGGTGTCTCACAATATGTGGTCATGAGTATCATTGACAAGTCGCTTTAGATCTCGCTGAGAGGGTAATAACTGAAGGAGATGAGTATAAGCAGACATGGCTAAACATTATTCTTTAGCAAAGTGGAATACGATGCTTTATCTAGATGTGGCGTTCACCGTACATTTTAAGTGTAAAATGCACACCCACCGATTAAACAAGGCGAAATAGGCTAATTTGTGCGATATTAGACACATTTAGATACAATTAGACGCAATTATACGCAACTTGAATACCTCACCACAGAGGATGAAGAGCGATGCAAATAACAATAATAAGAGAATGCACAAGATGATCAGACAAAATATTTTAATCACCGGCGCTAGCTCTGGCTTAGGTAAGGGCATGGCTATCGAGTTTGCCAAGATGGGCCGTAACTTAGCCTTGTGTGCGCGCAGAATGGAAAACCTAGAATCACTAAAACAAGAATTGTTGATCATTAATCCCGATATTAAGGTGTTTATTCGCTCCTTAGATGTTAACGAGCACGACCAAGTATTTGAAGTCGTTAACGCCTTTGCTGCAGATTTAGGTACACTTGACCGCGTGATAGTGAATGCAGGAATGGGCAAAGGGGCCTCGTTAGGCACTGGGTATTTTAAAGCCAATAAACAAACCGCAGTGACCAACTTTGTGTCAGCTTTAGCTCAATGTGAAGCAGCCATGGAAATATTCCGAAGCCAAAACGCAGGCCATCTAGTCACTATATCCTCAGTCAGCGCAGTTCGCGGGGCACGCAGAGCCATGACAGTATATGCGGCCACCAAAGCCGCATTAACGTCACTTAGTGAGGGTATTCGTATCGATGTGCTTAACACCCCCATAAAAGTTACCACTATCCATCCGGGCTTTATTCGTACTGAAATCAACGAAAAAGTGAAAACAGTACCTTTTATTGTTGACTTACAAACAGGCTGCAAAGCCATAGTCAAAGACATCGAAAAAGAAGTGGCGAGTAGCTTTGTGCCAAAATGGCCTTGGGCTTTATTTAGGTTCATTGCGCGCATAGCGCCATTAAGTCTGTTAGCTAAAATGAGTTAGGCAACAAATTACAAGCTAGAAGCTAAAATGAGTTAGGCAACAAATTACAAGCTAAATCTAATAAGATTAGGAATGATGTTCACATGACCGATTCGATTTTAACCCAAATCATACTGCCTTTAATATTGGCACTTATTATGTTTGGTATGGGGTTAAGTTTAACTAAACAAGACTTTTTAGAACTCGGAAAAGAACCCAAACCCGTTGCTGTAGGCTTATTTGGCCAGCTATTGGTGTTGCCGCTACTGGCGTTTGGTATCGCTATTTTCTTTGAGTTGTCTGAGCATTTAGCGGTAGGTATCATGATACTGGCTGCCTGTCCTGGTGGTATTAGCTCGAATATTCTGAGTCAATTAGCCAGAGCTAATTTAGCCCTATCGGTTAGTTTAACCGCAGTGACCACATTAATATGTGTTGTCATCACACCGTTAATCATTCGTTTTGCCATTGAGCAATTTAACGATACCCCAGGTGAGACATTTTCTTTGCTGAGTACGACTATTGGTCTTATTTTTATGACTTTAATACCTGTGCTTTTGGGCATATTGATCAGGCACAAATTTGCATCTTTAGCGATACGCAGTGAGGTATTTTTTAGGCGCCTTTCTACGGCATTTTTAGTCTTTATGATTATTGCTATCACTTACCAAGAACGAACAACGCTTTTAAAATCTTTTGTGTTACTTTCAGAGGCTGTTATCTCATTAAATCTATTGGCGATAGGTACTGGATTGTTGCTAGGGTTAATGTTTAAACTGGTTAAACAAGATACTGTGACATTGGGCATTGAAGTGGGAGTACAAAATAGCTCGATGGCAATGTTAATTGCTATTACTTTTTTAGACAGACCCGATTATGCCATTGCAGCCGGGGTATACGGACTAGCCATGTATTTAGGTGCAGCAATATTAATCTTCGGCGCAAAACGTTGGCCTAAATAAGGCCAACTCATGACTGCTATTGATTAAACACGCTTCATAGCACAGATTTTATTGCCGGCAGGATCTCGCAAGTATGCTAAATATAACTTCATCACTCCGCCATCACGCACACCCGGTGCGTCTTCACAGGCTACGCCACCATTAGCTAAACCAGCTGCATGCCATGCCAATCCTTGCTCTTCGCTTTCAATGGCAAACCCCAAAGTACTGCCATTACCGTGACTGGCAGGCTCACCATCGATAGGCACACTCAAACCAAACACACCGGTTTTAGTGAAGTAAAAGCAACGACCTTTAGGATCAATCTTGCCTTCCTCATAACCCAATGCACCTAGTATAGCATCGTAAAATTTCTTTGATTTTTGTATATCGTTAGCACCTAACATAACGTGACTGAACATTTAACTCTCCTGAATTGAAAAAAGATAAAACAACAATATGCATTCTACCCATAGCCTGACCTGCTCTCACTTTTTTGCAGTGATAATCAACTGTTAGTTGTATGAAGGTTATGTTGACATTTATGTAGCCAACACTGTGTTGTATGAACGCTTATTATGAGTTATGCACGCACATTAATTGCTGTGAATACATAGTGAAAATTTAAACGTTAACTCTGTTCTTATTCTATCTCCATACATGCATATTTTATTGCTATATTAATGGCCTGTTTGTATTAAAAACCAATCATATGGGTTAATTTTTATAACAACCTGGCAATTCTGTGAATTATCAATAAGCAAGTCAGCCCTAGCAACCTTCATCACAGCTAACATATCAGCGTAATAGATGCAGAAAATGCTGATGTTTATGATATTGGTCAATCATGTCATTGATAACCGCTTGTTTCGACCAACCCATAATATCGTAATCTTGCCCACCTTCAGCTAAATGTACCTCTGCACGGCAGTAAGTATGCTCATCTGAACTCGCTAGTGATTCCTCGTTATCTGGAGAAAAACTAGGCTGCAGATATTTTTCACACTTTACCCCATACACAAAAGAATATTCACTGCCGTGCTGAACATTCAAACTCAACATACCTGATTCATTCACTATCTCAGATTCAACTTGATTACTCGCCAATTCTAAACGCACTTTTTCCATAGCGGGTCTTACATTATTATCAATAAATTTTGTAACCGCTGTTTTGTTAGGAAATTGAATAATAGACGATAGTCGCTGCTCCCAACCACTATCAGTCGTGGATGGATGAGGGTGTAAGTTCATCGCCAGACTGGCCTTTTTGTGGGTTTCAATTCGTAACGCTTTTATAAGCCCCACTAAGGAAATCAACAAGATAATGGCAAAGGGTAAGGCCGTGGCAATAGTCATAGTTTGCAAAGCACTGAGGCCACCGGCGGTCAATAATATTGCCGAAACAACTCCTACACCGATAGCCCAATAAATCCGTTGCCATACTGGTGTATCGTTTCTACCATGAGAGCAAAGCATATCCACCACCATTGCACCTGAGTCGCATGATGTCACAAAGAACACAATAACCATTAAGGTGGCAATAAAACTCAGAAACCCTTGAAACGGAAAGTTTTCTAAAAACACAAACAGGGCAACAGGCGCATTGGTGCTGACCATATCGCCTAATTTATCGACACCCTGTGTATATATAAGATCTATTGCAGAGTTACCAAATACTGTCATCCAAAATAACGTAAAAGCAGTGGGGATAACCAAAACGCCAATAACAAACTCACGGATCGTCCTGCCACGTGAAATTCGCGCAATAAACAGACCAACAAAAGGTGCCCAAGCAAGCCACCAGCCCCAATAAAAAATAGTCCATCCACCAATCCAATCCGTCTTGTCATAGGCAAATAGATTAAAGGTATTGCGCACTATATCGGACAGATACGCCCCAGTATTTTGCACATAAGCGGTTAGCAAAAACACAGTGGGTCCTAAAATCAGAATAAATAACAATAATCCAATTGCCAAAATCATATTCAATTCTGACAAGCGGCGTATACCCTTATCTAAACCTGTTGCCACTGAGACAATTGCCACTGCGATAATGCCTATCATTAAATAAATTTGGACAGGTATCGACTCTTCTAAGTCAAACAGATAGTTCAGGCCTGAGTTAATTTGCGCAGCACCCAGGCCTAGCGATGTAGCAATACCAAAAACAGTACTCACCACAGCAAGAATATCGACTGTATGACCGGCCCAGCCATAAATGCGGTCACCAATCATCGGATACAAAGCGGAGCGTAATGTAAGAGGTAAACTAAGCCTAAAACTAAAATAAGCTAATATTAATCCAACAACTGCGTAAATTGCCCAAGCATGTAAACCCCAATGAAAAAAGGTCATTTTCATCGCTTCTCGAACGGCTTCGGTGGTGCCTTGAGTCGCAGTAGGGGGGGATAAAAAATGCATCACAGGTTCGGCCACACCAAAAAACATCAGTCCGATACCCATACCTGCAGCAAACAACATTGAAAGCCAACTAGCTAACGAGTAGTCAGGCTTACAGTGATCGGGCCCCAGACGTATATCGCCAAAGCTAGAGAAGCCAAGATACAATACGGTGATAAGTATGATTGCCACCGATACCACATAAAACCAACTGCCGTTTTCAATAATGGTGCTTTGTAAGTCAGCAAAAAAAACATCCGCCGTTTGTGGCGCTATCAATGCAAACAAAACCAATACTAAAATCGATAAAGAAGAAAGATAAAAAACGGGGCGATTTAGGTGTTGGTCTATTCGGGTTAGAGCCACTTATATAAGCCTGTGTAACTGTTTATTGAGTCTCAATATAACCTAACTCACGGTCCTTTTAAACTCACAATATAATTAGGGTGCTACGCATTAAATATGTGTTCACCTTTTTGGAGACCTTGGAATCACTTTAGAAATAAGCATCTGAGTGTGATATACTGTTATATGCCGCAGCGAAAAAAAATCGTATTGAAATTAAATATTGTAAGCATTGGGTCTAATAAAAATATCACCCCTTGGCAGTGCGTGCAAAAGACACAAAGGTTCTTAACACATGAACAAGACTAAAATCAGCTGTGCCATCGTCACAGCACTCGCTTTAAATCCAGCGATAGCTCAAGAAAAAACAGCAAAAGCACAAATAGAAACTATTCAAATTACCGCTACTAAAAGAACAGAATCAATACAGGATGTGCCTGTTTCTGTTTCAGCTTTAAACGGTGAAGCGTTGGAAGTTCTTGGCATTGAAAGCTTTAGTGACTACGTTGAATTTCTTCCAAACGTTATTTTCCAAGGCACTGGCCCTGGTCAAAACGAGATTTATATCCGAGGTGCAGCCACCTCACAAACCAACATTGCGGTATCTTCAGTACAGGCATTACAGCCGTCTGTTGCGTTTTATCTGGATGAGCAACCCGTTTCTATGCAAGGCAGAAACCTAGACGTTTATGCTGCAGATATGGAACGAGTCGAAGTATTACCTGGTCCACAAGGTACTTTGTTTGGAGCCAGTTCACAGTCAGGTACAGTGCGCATGATCAGTAAAAAACCTGATCACAGTGGATTTGCTGCCGGCTTAGATGTGAATATTGGTAGTACTAAAGGCGGCGAGATGAGCAATTCTGTCGAAGCTTTTATGAACTTTACGCCAACCGATGAATTGGCACTACGCGTAGTCGCCTACAATGACAAGCAAGGTGGATGGATTGATAACATCCTGAATAAACCTGGCGAAGGTGGTTACACAGGCAGTGCTGTAGTGATTGATAGGATATCAGGTGGTGTGCTTAGCGATCCACAGAATACGCCTGTCGTGCCTCCTAAAAATGACAGCTTAGTAGAAGATGACACTAACGATGCGATTTATGCAGGTGTTAGGTTTGGTATGTCATATTTGATCAATGAAGATTGGTCTTTGTTGGTACAACATACAGCCCAGTCCTTAGAAACCGAAGGTGTGTTTGCTTACGATCCTAACCTTGAAGGCGAAAGCTCTGTTAACCGCTTTATTCCTGAAGACAATGATGATGAGTTTGGACTCACCACTTGGACATTAGAAGGCCGTTTAGACAAGCTTGAAGTGGTCTATACAGGCGGTTACTTAGACCGTGAAATCAGCTCTACTATCGATTACACCGGTTATACCAACGGCGGATTGTTTGCTGCTTATTATGTATGTAACCACTACGAAGCGGCAACGCCAGCAGATGAACGTTGTGTTGACCCAACTAAATACTATAAAGAACAAACAGATACTTCACGTGTCACACACGAACTTCGATTTAATACTGATGCAGATAACGCATGGCGTGTCACAGCGGGTATTTTCTATGACGATCAAGAACTTGCAACAGTAGGTAAATTCCAAATAGCCAACACGGAATTAGGGTTTTTTACCGATTTAGGTAGAACATTAAAAGGCACTGAAGGTATTAATACTAATGGCGGCCCGTTCGAGTCAGAAGTGAGTTTTGTTAACGATGTCACTCACACTATCGAACAGATTGCTGTATTTGGTCAGGCTGAATACGATATCACCGATAAGCTAACAGCCACGTTAGGCGCCCGTTGGTATCAAATTGACGATACTTTTAAAGGGTCAACAACTACAGTTGACGTGAGCCGCAGAATTCGCGCGTTTGGTACGTTAGACGCGGCAGAATTGACAGCGGTAGGTGAAGATCCAGCGTCAATTCAAGAAGCCATATCAAGTGGCCAGTTGGATGTGAGCTTATTAGATACTGACGGCACGTTAACCGTTGACGATACTATTTTTAAAGCCTCGTTAGACTATAAAATGAATGACGACATATTGATATTTACCACTTATTCAGAAGGATTCAGACCACCGGTGACTAACCGTGTTGGTGGCGGTCTTGCAACGAATCAAAATGGTGCATTTGATGGCTTCAGAATACCGGTTTACTCGACTACCGATAGCCTTGATAACTTCGAATTGGGAATAAAGGGTGACTTTTTAGACGGGGTGTTACGTGTTAATGCCACAGCCTATTACTCTGAAATTACCGACTTACAAACCTCACGTTTTGACCCCACTAACATCAGCTTTTTAGTGTTTACCGATAATGTGGGTGATGCTGAAATTAAAGGATTAGATGCGGATATTACATGGTTGGCATCAGACAACTTGGTGATCAACGCAGCCTTTAGTTTACTTGATACAGAATTAACCCGAGTAAATGCTGAACTAGCAGGTATTGCACCTGGTGTAGGTGCACAACTACCTTACTCAGCTGAGTTTTCGGGTAATATTCGCGCCCGTTACTATTTCGAGCTTAACGACGGTTACGAAGGTTATGTCAATGCATCTGTTAGTTACACGGGCGACCGTTTAGCCGGCATGACAATGGATGCATTCGTCACCGAAGACGCAACACGTTTAGTCTATGGAGTTAGTTCTGGCTTACCTATCCAAACAGAAGCAGCCGTTTTTGATGGCGTAACCTATGCTGACTCTAATGGTGCTACTTTCCAAGGTGGTCGTTATATTCAAGAGAGTTATGCGATAGCCAATGTATCTGTTGGCATTACCAAAGACGATTGGAAAGCTGAACTGTACATAGATAACCTGACTGACGAAAGCGCTGTACTTTATATAGATACACAGCAATTTACGCCTAAGGTTGTGACTAACCGTCCTCGTACATTAGGCATGAGACTGTCTTACGATTTCTAATAAGACATATTTGAAATAACTCATAAAGGCAAGCTTTCAGCTTGCCTTTATTTTTGGCTATTGAAAAATCGCGCAACAATCACAATTAACTCGTAGTATAAACATAATCATCTAGAGGTAACACGTGGCAGAAAACGTCAGTAAGCAAAGCAGCAAAAAAAACATCAAGATTGACGACATTAAACGTGCACTACAATCAGGTGATACTGACAAAGCCATATTAGTTTCGCAACAAGCACTAATCAACCTAGAGAATTCTTTAGAAAACACCCAAGAAAAGCTAGAAATATTATATATCCTGGCTGTTGCACAGCGTACCAAAGGGCTAATTGGTGAGGCCACTGAAACAGTCAAAATACTCATCGCTACAGATCCTAACTACGCCCGTGCCCATCAAGAAAATGGCTATTTATCACTTACACATAGTACAGGCAACAAACCCATTGCAGCTACAGCATTTGCAAGAGCCACTCGGCTTAACCCTGCATTGTTATCTAGTTGGCAAAAGTTAGCCCCTTTATACAGTGAACTGAACCATGACGAAGGACAGAAATTCGCTGCACAACGAATTAAATACCTGACTCAGTTGCCAGTGGAAATTCGTGGCGCCCGAGATCTTATGTATGAAGGAAAATTAGGCCTAGCAGACACTGTGTGTCGACGCTTCTTACAAAATAACAAACATCATGCTGAAGCCATGCTGCTGCTAGCTGAAGTTGG
Organism: uncultured Paraglaciecola sp.; assembly: GCF_943787955.1. Taxonomy (NCBI): domain Bacteria; kingdom Pseudomonadati; phylum Pseudomonadota; class Gammaproteobacteria; order Alteromonadales; family Alteromonadaceae; genus Paraglaciecola; species uncultured Paraglaciecola sp. The sequence goes on along the minus strand of NZ_CALSOK010000023.1, from coordinate 11,100 downwards.
CATCAAATTAAAACTCTATCACAAAGCCGAATTTTTATTGGAAAGCTGCATTGAAATACACCCCAAGCATGAAGCGGCAAGAGCAGAGTTTGTTCAATTATTATCTAAATTAGGCAAATTTGGCCACGCCAAACTACAGGCCGATATTTTACTCAGCCAATACCCTAATAATCATCAATATCTTGCAGCAAAAGCCAGCGCAATGGTGGGGGTGGGTGAAGTGGAGCAAGCCATCGACCTGTATCAGCAGATTATAGGCGAGCGCAGCGACCTGCCCGGCATACAACTGCTGCTGGGACATGCTCACAAAGCAAACGGTAACATTCAACAGGCAGTTGCCGCTTATCAACAAGCTTACAAAATTCGCCCTGACTTCGGTGATGCTTACTGGAGTTTAGCCAATACTAAAACCTATCGATTTACCGATAAAGAATTAGCGTTAATGCAGGCTCAACTGGATAAAGTCGATATTGAACAAGACGACAAAGCACATCTTGAGTTTGCGATGGCTAAAGCCTATGAAGATCGCAAACAATTCGATACTGCCTTTAGTTATTACCAAAATGGCAATGCTTTAAAAAATCAGCGCAACCTTTATTCACAAGCCAAAGTAAGCGAACAAATTGAAGCGCAAAAGTCAGTTTTCACTAACGACTTTTTCAAAGCCCATCAAAATGTAGGCGACCAATGCCCTGCCCCAATATTTATTGTAGGCCTGCCTAGAGCTGGCTCGACATTGCTCGAACAAATACTGGCATCTCACTCACAAGTAGATGGCACAATGGAGCTCCATAATATACTGGGGCTGGCTTCAAGATTAAGTGGCAGCAAGAGCGGTTATCCTAACGTTGTAACTGAAATAGACCATGAATATTTCTCTCGTTTTGGTAAACAATTTATCGAAGATACCCAATGCTACCGTCAAGGGGCTGCCTTTTTTATAGATAAAATGCCCAATAACTTTATGCATATTGGCCTGATCAAGTCCATGTTACCCCGTGCCAAAATAATTGACGCAAGGCGTGATCCTATTGCTTGTTGTTTCAGTGGTTATAAACAGTTGTTTGCAGAAGGGCAGGAATTCTCTTACGACTTAGACAATCTTATTCACTACTATCAAGCATACCAATCCTTGATGGCACATTGGGATGAAGTGCTCCCCGGCTTTGTATTAAAGGTCCAGCACGAGGACGTGATAGACGATCTGGAAACTCAGGTCAGGCGTATATTAGATTTTTGTCAATTGCCCTTCGAATCATCTTGTTTGCATTTTTATAATACTAAACGCACCATCAAAACGCCTAGCTCAGAACAAGTTCGTCAGCCTATTAATACTAAGGCGAGAGAGCAATGGAAGAATTTTGAGACACACCTCACGCCATTAATGAATGCTTTTGCAGCTAAATAACCAAACACTAAGTTTGGCTTTATTAGAGCCATTAAATTTTGGCCTATAACTTAGCATAAATCTAAATATGACTGATTGCTGTTGACGGGGCCAAAATCAATTAATTGATTTTAGAAAAGTGTTAAGTGACAAAACATTACTAGGAGGGCAATATTCTTTTTAGTGACAGAACTATTCTCTGCCTATGCCTCAACATTACTCACCATTGATGCCCCTTAAAATCAGCAGATTTTAACTATAACCATAGAATTAAGTGTCAAGCAAAACAAAATCTATATTATGGTTTTAGTATAAAGCACAGGAAACACCTTCCAGTAAACATAATGAAAGCCTTAGATTGGGTTTGCCTATTGCCGAAGTAATTATAGAAATCTGTGGTGGTCAAATGATATTAGAATCAGCTAAAGATGAGTGAATTTCACTTAGTGTTACCTTAGATTAACCAGAATAGTTTTAGCGGGGCACAAAAAACAATATTAAAGTCTTTGTGGTCTTAGTCTTTAGTTGGTCATCACCTCATGACAAATGTGAATCATTAGAAGCAAATATAGTCAATTTACCGTCACTCGGAGATTTCATATTTAAAGGGTAGCTAAACTGAGCAAGTAATCATCAAAGTAAACCCGCCTAGATATTTATATTACCCAATCTTGATGTCAATCAAGACTTTTACTAAATCATTGCATTACATTATTAGCCTAAATATTTATTAAGAAATGTCATGTTGATATTTCTCGCTGAGAATATTTTATTGTGATGATGAATTAAAAAAGAAAGAGCTTATAAACTTAAAATCTATCTACCCTATTTTGTGTTGTCGACATCAGTGTCAAAACACTTTATTGCAGTACTCATGGGTTGAGTGCTTATTACATTCTGGGAAGTGAAACGTTAAATTTAACAATAGGCGCTAAACATGGAAAAGCGAGAGCCACCTAAAACATTGGTTGAAACTTGGCTACACTTAATCACAAGAAATGATGCAAAACTAAAGGAACACGGACATAAGATGTTGCTTAGTGCATTTGAGGATATGGAGGCAGTGTCAAACTTTAAGAAGAAGCACCACATAGATGTATAGTGACAATAATATTTAAGTCTTTACAATCAATACAGTTTTTATTTCACACTCGCACCTTCCAAAGAATTTTGTATTAATATAGATTCAATGCTCAAGCATGTTTCCCTTTGATTTGGATACCTATGCTGCATTATCTAATGCGCCCTGTGTGAAAAATCCAGGGTAAAAGTTCGCACAGGGAATGCTTTTAACTCTAGTTAGAAGTTAATTATTCAAACAATGCCTTATGCAACCCACAAACCACATCCCTACTATCAGCATCACTTACCAACAAAGACAAGTTATGCGGATTCGCACCATAACAAATCATCCGTAGATTATAGTCAGCAACAGCAGCAAAAATCTTGCTAGATACTCCAGCGGCACTGTGCATGTTGTTACCTACAACGGTGATCAAGTCGTAGTTTTCTTCAATCAACACATCACAAAACTGACTGAGTTCTTCAATCGTTTCTTGGTTAATGCGTTTCAATACTGAATTGGCGGGGTTGTCTAGGGTAAAGGACACAGAAATTTCTGATGTGGTGATCAAGTCAACACTGAGTTTATGTTCAGCAATAATGGTAAAGACTTTTTGCAAGAATCCCTGCGCGTACATCATTTTTGGCGTTTTGAGCGTTACCATAACCTGTTCTTTACGCCGGGTGATAGCCCGATAAGAAGGTTCGGTTGTGCAATCACGAACTATCCACGTGCCCCCCTTCTCAGGCTCCCTACTTGAGCCAACGAAGACTTTTATATTTTGCCTAAGCGCAGGCTCCATTGTAGCCGGGTGCAGCACCTTGGCACCAAAGGTTGCCATTTCTGCGGCTTCTTCAAAGCTAAGTTCAGGCAGTGGCCGAGCGGCATCGGTGATCCTAGGATCGGTCGTGTATACACCAATTACGTCTGTCCAAATTTCGCAGGTATCAGCGCCTAATCCCTCAGCTAACAGGGCAGCCGTAAAGTCTGATCCACCTCGTCCAAGAGTAGTGGTATTGCCTTGTGAGTCTGAACCAACAAACCCTTGGGTAACGATGACGGTGTCAACCAATGAAGGCAACATCAGTTGTTTAGCCGCTGCACCTATTTGTTCGAGATCAGGTATGGCTTGACCAAACTGACTATCCGTTTTCAGTACATTGCGCACATCAAAATTTTCGGCCTTCACATTGAATTGGTTTAATACGGCACTGAATAACAATGAAGACATTCTTTCGCCATGGGATAACAAGGCGTCTTTTAAATCAGCACGATGGATCATTTCTTCGTGTAAAGCTAAATCTGCTAGTGAAGATTGTAACTGTTGCAATTTGGGCTCGACTTCATCGGGGTTTTCTAAAGCCTGCACAATAGCGTGTTGGATACTGTTAATTTCAGTTAACTTAAGTTTGATTTGTTGTTTCGACATAGCTGTATGCGCTATGTCGACTAACAGATTAGTGACACCGGCTGATGCGCTGACAACCACCACTTTTGTATGAGGGTTGTTTTTAATAATGCTGGCACAATTTTGCATAGCGGCAAAGTTTGCCAGGCTAGTGCCACCAAATTTGGCTACATTTAAGTTATTCTTTACGTTTTCAGACACGGGACTGGTTACTCATTACACTAAAGCAGATGTGCACAAAAGTAGCAGTTTTTGATTATAATTAAAAAGTAAAAATTAGGGTAAGAAACAGCTTTTTTGGAATAGTATATTCGACTTGAACAAATGTCTTAATAGCCTTACTCAAGCAGAATTACTCCTTAAACCTGAAATAAGCCATTATTTAGTAGGAATGAGTACCGTATCTCCCACGTGAATAACGTTTTGAGCAAACCATCCTTGATGCATTTCCCAAGCGTAAAGCACTTGCTCCGAGGAAGTAGTGGAAGTTAAGTCGTGGGGCTGCATGGCTTTAATATCAGTAATTTTGCCATCTGAGCGAATAAAAGCCACATCGAGGGGTAGCAAGGTATTTTTCATCCACATCCCGACACGTCTTGTTTGCTGGAAGTTAAATAACATGCCACAGCTGTCACACATATCCTCTCTGTGCATTAAACCTTGTGCACGCCGTTCAAAGGTATTGGCATATTCAAGAGCGTAGACTTTTTGTTTAACTTGAACTTGAATTTGAGGAAATACAATCTCTGTTTGTTGAGCTAAGCTCAAGCTAGAAATAAAAGTGAGTAAAACAACAACTAGCGGAAAACGAAGGTTAAGCATATTTTTATTACTTCAAATCAATCAGACATTTAGATTACAGCTTTTTGCACGAACAGCCCATCTCTTTGTCGCTGGTTTCCCACTCTTGAAAATCTCCCTGCACGCATCTCTGCTGCAAAACTCGACATCCGTGAACATCATATGACACCTGAGTATCGGCACCATCGGCTATAGCACTGCCAACAAAGTGCCTAACACCATTTGTTGTACATCCAGCAGATAAAGTGACAATGGCTGCCAAAGTTATTATTTTTATAGAAAGTCTCATTCTTCATCCAAATTAAAAAATGGTTAATCATCTGAATGGTATACGGCTAAAAAATTCAGGGAAATAACAGGAATATAAAAGGGTGACGGTTTCAGTTGAGTTCAAATTTTACTTTGTTCAACTAAAACAAATCACCCTAGGTGCTTATATTATTGTAATTTACAGCCTAGCTAGGGTCGGCAATTCTTACTGCAACCGCTGGTGCTGACGTTAATGCATGAGTGGGTGGAGCAAAATCAGTGAGATTAATACCTTCAACCGCTGCTGTATATTCATCCATTGAAGGAAAACGCCCCAACATAGATGAAAGCACAACTAGGGGGGTAGAGCCTAGTAGTGACTCGCCTTTTTTCTCACTAGAGTCTGCGACAACACGACCTTGGAACAAACGCGTTGAAGTAGCAATAACGGTATCACCGGGCTCAGCCTTTTCTTGATTACCCATACATAAGTTACAACCTGGGCGTTCTAAGTACAGGATGTTTTCGTACTTAGTACGTGCAGCGTTTTTAGGGTGAGCGTCATCAAATTCAAAACCTGAGTACTTTTGTAAGATTTCCCAGTCACCTTCAGCTTTCAACTCATCAACAATATTATAAGTTGGTGGTGCTACCACTAATGGTGCTTTAAATTCAATTTTTCCATTTTGCTTTTCAATGTTACGGAACATTTGCGCGATAATTTGCATATCACCTTTGTGTACCATACAAGACCCAACAAAACCTAAGTCAACATGCTTATCTTTGTAGAAAGAAACAGGGCGAATAACGTCGTGAGTATATCGTTTAGATACATCTTCGTTATTTACATCTGGATCGGCAATCATTGGCTCGTTAATTTGGTCTAAATCAACGATCACTTCTGCGTAATATTTGGCGTTATTATCCGGTGTTAACGCTGGCGTCACACCTGACTTGATACCTTCAATACGCTTGTTGGCAATATCGATAAGTCCCTGCAGCGTTTTAGCTGGGTTTTCCATACCTTTGCCGATCATTATCTGAATACGGCTCTTAGCAATTTCTAAGGATGCAATTAAGGTGTCATCTTCAGAAATACAAATAGAGGCTTTCGCCTTCATTTCAGCCGTCCAATCGGTAAAGGTGAAGGCTTGATCAGCAAGTAAAGTACCGATGTGAACTTCGATGACTCTTCCTTGGAAAACATTGTCACCAAATTGCTTCAACATTTGAGCTTGAGTGGCATGCACTACATCACGGAAATCCATGTAGCTTTTCATGTGACCTTTAAAGGTCACTTTTACAGACTCAGGAATAGGCATGTTCGCTTCGCCGGTGGCCAATGCAAGGGCGACGGTTCCTGAATCCGCACCAAATGCGACACCTTTAGACATACGCGTGTGAGAATCACCGCCGATAATGATAGCGCGGTCGTCCACGGTAAGGTCATTCAATACTTTATGAATGACATCAGTCATTGCGGGATAAATACCTTTAGGATCACGTGCTGTGATAAGGCCAAAAGCGTGCATGAAACTCATCAATTTAGGAATGTTAGCTTTTGCTTTGCTATCCCAAACCGAAGCGGTGTGACAACCAGATTGGTAAGCACCATCAACAATTGGAGAAATAGTTGATGCAGCCATAGCCTCAAGCTCTTGGCATGTCATGGGTCCGGTGGTGTCCTGAGAACCAACAATATTGACTTTAACGCGCACATCCGAACCTGCGTGTAATGCATTTTTAGAGGTTACACCAACGGCATTTCTATTAAAGATTTTTTCGACTGCGGTTAAACCTTGGCCTTCGATCGACGTTTCTTTTGAAAATGCAAATACAGCGGGTGCATCTACACCTAGTGTTTCGGCAGCAAATGTTTGCAGTTTCTTACCAAATACCACTGCATAAGAACCACCCGCTTTCATAAATTCTACTTTTTGTGGGGTAAAGGCTGACGATATGTCAACCAGTTCTTGGCTGCCGTTGAATAACGTCTTGGCTTTTGTATCAATAGTTAATACCGTTCCAGTTGCCACTGAGTAGGCTTCTTCTAAAACTGCATCGCCATTTTCGTCAACCACTGTCTTGCCATTTGCATCGACTTTCTTAACCCAATTTTTAAGATCCAGACCAATACCGCCGGTGACATCAACCGTCGTTAAGAATATGGGAGAAATACCATTTGTACCTGCTACCACTGGTGCAATGTTTATAAATGGTACATAGGGACTGGCTTGCTTACCGGCCCACAGTGCTACGTTATTCACACCAGACATTCTAGATGAACCTACACCCATAGTGCCTTTTTCGGCGATTAACATCACTTTCGCGTTAGGATGTTTAGCTTGTAACGCTTGGATTTCTTTTTGCGCTTGTGGCGTGATCATACATTGGCCGTGTAGTTCACGGTCTGCACGAGAATGAGCTTGATGACCTGGCGACAGTAAGTCAGTAGAAATATCACCTTCACCCGCTATATAGGTCACCACTTCAATTTTTTCATCTATTTCAGGAAGTTGAGTGAAAAAATCCGCTCTGGCATAACTTTCAAGAATATCCTTGGCAATGGCGTTACCCGCTTTAAACGCATCTTCAAGGCGACTCGTATCTGCTTCATATAGAAACACTTGCGTCTTCAACACTTTAGCAGCTGGTTTTGATACCGATGTGTCATCAGATAGAGCTAAATCTAGAAGCACATCAATTGAAGGTCCACCTTTCATATGCGATAACAACTCAAAAGCAAAGGTGGGTGTAATTTCTGCTAATGCAAAGTCACCTAATATGATTTCTTTTAAGAATTGAGCTTTTTCTCCGGCTGCACTAGTCGTTCCCGGCAGAGTGTTATAGATGAAAAAATGAAGCGAATCCTCTCTGTGCTCATGGGCCGAGTCTTTAATTTGCTCGATAATTTCTGCTAACAATTCAGCACTATCAATTGGCTTAGGCGCCAATCCGAGATCTGTGTTCCGGCTTTTAATTTCTTCAACGTATTCTAAATACAAACTCATATACACCTCTCAAGGGCTATAACGTGCTAATTATATGATAATTAACAGGATAAAATTTTGTCGACAGCTTAACTGATTTTCAATACGTTAAGCATCATTTGGTAAAATAAGTACAATTTACATAAGCGGCTTAGGCGGGGCAGCCTCTGCGGCTTGTCCTAATGTGTTTACGATATGCAACAAGTAAATCTTGTGCTGAGTAACACACTCCCAACCGATACAAAACACTGCAACATGGGGACTTAGTAAGCAATTATAAGCGTTATTAACAAAAAGTGGAATTGTGAAGAGTGACTGTTTATCTATAATCAGTATTTATTTAAGTGATAAGTTACTGAAATTTACAGTTTTTTAACAAAAAATGACAAATTAAGCTAATCAGGGACCACTCGCAGTACTTTTCCCTGTGCGCTATCTGTTAATACATAGATAGAACCATCAGGATGAACACGAACATCACGAATTCTTTGCCCGAGCTCCTTAAATAAAGAGACCTGTCCTACCACGTTAATACCGTCCATTTGCACCCAACGTACTTCCTTAAATTTAAGCACACTGATTAAAAGATCACCGTTTAATGCCTTAAATAGTTCACCAGAATGGACTGCCATACCTGAAGGTGCGATAGATGGTGTCCAGTCTATTAGCGGTTGTTGCATATTGGGATAATCGGTAAATGGGCTAATGCGTCCACCAATATAATCATTGCCGAAGGTGATAACCGGCCAACCGTAATTGACTCCGGCTTGGATAATATTTAATTCGTCACCACCGTCAGGTCCATGTTCATTTGAAAAAATAACACCTCGCGACGGGTCATACAAAATGGCTTGTGCGTTTCTGTGCCCATAGGTAAATACATAGTTACTGAGTGAATCCACATCTTCACTTAAAAAAGGATTGTTTGCGGGAATGCTGCCATCGTCATTAATGCGTATCACTTTACCCAGAAGGTTATTAAGTCGCTGGGCATCCTCTCGATAATCAAAACCATCACCACTGGTGATAAGTAATGAGTTGTCCGGTAAAAAAGTCATTCGTCCCGCAAAATGCACTGGCGTATCTTTAAAAGGACTGACAGTAAACATGATCTGTTGCTGTATCAGTTGATTTCCACTTAACTTAGCGCGCATAACTTGCAAAGCGTTTTTGTCATCTGAGCCGACTGTATAGGATAAATACAACCAACCATTAATGTGATAATTTGGATGTAATACCACATCCAGTAGCCCGCCTTGCCCTTGAACATAAATATCCTTTGGCAGTCCAACGAGAGGCTCAGAAACAGTATTTTGACTGACTATTCTAATTTGACCTGTGCGCTCAGTAACCAGTAAATCACCATCAGGTAAAAATGCCAATGCCCACGGATAGTCCAAACCTTTTGCGATGGTTTCGATTGTATAACTTGGAAAAGACAGCGTCTGTGCTTTCGCTGACCCGAATGACAGGGTAAATACAACAATCAGACTATAAATAAACACACAAAAAGGCATAATTTGCTCGCTCTTGGACAGTAAAAACATATATCCCCAACCCGCTGTGCACGCTATTTCGAGGTGGTATAGATATAAACGTCAATGAATCACTGAGTTGATCTTAGTGCACAGTTAACGCATGATTGCTTAGTTCCTAGATCAATGCAATTACCCAAATTAAGTGACTCATATGAAATTTAAGTTTTACCTAAGACTTTGCCGCCACTTTTTAATGGCGACTATTTTTGCATTTGTATTAGCCAGCCTGTTTCATAGCCAATTTGTTATGTTCGAATTAACCTCAGTAGGAGTCACAATCAGCGTTGTAGACAGACTGAGTATGAGTTTGGATGATTTAATTGGCTTATATCCGATTTATGGGGTGGTCATAGGCTTAAGCTTTTTAGTCGCTTTTTGTATATCAGCTCTGTTAATTAAACGCTTTCAGTTACCTTCCAAAGCGGTATATTTTGCAGGCGGCGGATGTGGCGTGGCGACCGCACTTTTTGCTATGCATCCGATTTTAGACATCACTGTGATTGCTGGCGCTAGAAGTACTTTAGGGTTTATATGTCAATCCTTAGCAGGCGCGATGGGAGGATGGTTGTTCAGTCTATTACGAGGTGACGCGACAAAGTAACGCAGTTTACCGACTGAGTTTTTATGCAGAAAAATGCGCAAGTAAATGGTCAATCGCCAATCGGGCTCTCATAGGTAAAAAGCGACGATCTTGAAACACCACCCAACTATAGGACTCGCTGCGCCAAAATGTGTTTAATATTGGAATTAATCGTCCTTGCTCAGTGGCCTGCAAAAAATTATGTTGCGGCATGTAGGCAATACCTAAACCTTGTTCACATGCGTTAACCACCGCTTGGGCATTATTACTCTTCCAACGTCCCTGCACTTTTATATTCTGTTCTTGTTCTTCATGAATAAACGTCCAATGGTCATTATTCGAAATAATACAGCTATGTGCTTTTAAGTCGCTTGGATGGTTGGGTATCCCATATTGAGCCAAATAAGACGGACTGGCCACCGCCATCATGGGATGAGCTAATAACTTTCGAGCAACCAATCCAGAATCCTGTAATTTGCCATACCGGATCGCAAAATCGATACCGTCTTCGACAAAATTGACCGGTTTAGTATTAAAGTCAATATCAATGGACAGCTCTGGGTGTTGCAGTGCAAATTCCATTAATACTGGTGCCACTTGTTGTTCAGCAAAAGTGCCCGCTGCACTGATTTTTAAGGTGCCAACTAGTTTAAGTTGCTGAGAATTAATCTGTTCGTTGGCCTGTTGTAAGCCGGTGACTAAGTCTTTGCATTGATGGTAATAACTTAGTCCAGCTGATGTAAGGCTGACTAATCTAGTTGTACGTGCAAACAACGCACAACCTAAACGTTTTTCTAGTTTTGATATGTGTCTACTAACATGGCTTGTACTGCAACTCAGTTGTTTTGCCGCTGCCGAAAACCCTTGGCTCTCGGCCACACAAACAAACTCAATAATACCCTCGAAATTTGCCATAATTTACTATTATTGCTATATAACAACAGTAATTTGTCATTTCGCCATATTGTTGTCAATACGTTTAAGAATTAACATGGTACCAGCTTAAAAAAGCGCATCATAAGATCATTAAGGTAATTAAAATGAAAAAAACTCCTCATTCATAAACTACAATCTAGCTCAAGGG
>NZ_CALSOK010000022.1:0-17981 GCF_943787955.1 uncultured Paraglaciecola sp. | reverse complement strand
CCATTTTATTTTATAAGGCGCTGTTTTATAAGATCTTTTTCGTTATTTCAAATAACGGAACCGTCAGATAGACCGTCTTTTGTTTTATTTTTTACCCTAATGCCCTATTGGCTTTCTAGCTGAACTAGGTCTACCTATTAGACCGTTTCAGGCCGTTTAAGTGGCTTGTTAGTTTACCCTACAGTAAGCCGATCCAACACGCTATTACTCTCTATAGTCGCTCCTATAACGCTACCCAATAGTAGGCGTATAATGCTGTCTAGTTAAGCCTCATGACTTGAGCCAGGGCTAAAGAGTTTCATCTTCTGTATGACTTGTATTTAACTCTCTTATTCTTTTTAATTCTCTTATTCTATTTATAGCGTTAGCTTATTGCTTGGCCGGTGTACCCTGTGGTCAATAATGGCATCGCTATTTTGTCCATAAGTACACGGGCTCTAAGGCTTACAATTAGTGTGTATGGTCATTAAATAGTTGGTGAGTGTGTTGGGTTGTTTTTGTAGTAAAGCACTCCGTGCGTGCTTCGGAGTTACGCTACCGCTGCGCTATCGCTTCACTCCTCGCACTACCTGGGTGCTTTACTTAGAGGAGTTGGTGTTTGACTCTGTTAGAAGTCGAGGGAAGTGCTGTCGCTCTTGAAATTGAGAAAGTTATTGAATGGTAAATTGGTGGTAATATTTAATGGCTTCCATGGCTGGTGTTTAACCAAGCGTACAAAATATAAAGATTTTATAAAAAATAGTATTTGAACTAAAGAGGTAGGGTTGGTGATAAAGGATTATGCTCACAAGCCAAAGCTTGACGTTACTACGCCAGGATTACTTCGGCCTATAGTAGTTTTAATAGCTGCTGGAATAATACTAATTGTAGTATTAATAGTAATCCTTTTAAGCGTGAGTATTGATCATAAAATTGATAGGGCTTCTGTGGATCAAGTTGATCTTGTGGTGGCTACAGAGAAGATTGAAGTGGCAAAGCCAATACCCGTTGAGCCACCTATCTCACCAGAGTTTACATATATAAAAATACTACAGCAGGCCGATGTTACGCCAGCTTACGTTAAAGAATATGAGTCTACTGCTAAGGATCCAAATAAGAAGACAGAAAGCCATCTGCAAGTAGCTTCATTTAAGTCTGAGTACGATGCTAAAGAATTACAAAAACTATTAACAATAAAAAAACTACCTAACGTGGAAGTGAGCCAATCTACTACTGAGTCTGGATCTGTTTGGTTCAAGGTAATGGTAGGCCCATTTCAGAACAGGTCGATGCTTAATAAGGCACAGGATATCTTGGTTCAAATGAACTATGCACCATTAGAGTTAAAGAAAAAATAAACTACCTGGGGGCATTCCATAGAATATGTCCCCGTAGGGGCGGAAAGGGTGGAATCCGGAAACCCCTGGTATACGGGGCTTTCAGAGGTGTAAAATTGAGCATTCCGGTCGATTATCAATAACCCCCGGAATGCTCCCATCAAAGCCTTATAAACACTGGTTTCCAGTCCTGGAACGCCTATCTCCGGAATGCGGAATGGTCTAATTACTTATAAAGCTTTACGGTTGATCTTAATGAATCCTCTAGGTGATTTCATACGCCAATAGCCTAAATCCTCATTGCCGTTATTGATAATGGTTGGTTTATTTGGATCCTCCGAAAGCAACTCAATGGCACCGTATGCGGAAGTTGAGGCAACTTGGTTGTCAGTCATAAACTGAGGCAGAAGCGACTTCCAATCACGAGACGCAGCGTTGCCAAATATTCGCTCAAGAGCTTCTGCGACCGATAGGTCACTCCATTTCACCTTGCTTACTGAATTGCTAAAGAGAGGTTTTAAGTTCACAGGGACGGGTACGCCAACATGTTCACCATTGTCTATCAGGCAAGATTCCATTCTAAACCACCATGCATTAACGCATGCTGGAGAGAAGTTTTGTTTTGCAAGATCTAACCTAAAGTGGCGTGATCGTTTCTGGGCATCGAATGTTAGCGCCTTTGCCTCGTCTTTAGACATTGGAGTTAATGTAGCAACAACTCTGACAGCATCCTTAAAAGCAGAAGCACCACGAGCGATATCCGCATTGCCTGCTGAACTACCTTTAGTGTCCTGCTTGCGTGTGTGATGGATCAGTGTGACAGCTGCACCAGTCTTAGCAGCAATCTTACGATAGATAGACATGACCTGATCCATGGCTGTGTTGTCGTTTTCAGGCGCGTTATGGGTCGATACGAACGGGTCTACGATAAGCAAGCCAATCTCTTTGTCGAGCATATATTTGATCAGGTCAGCAGCAAATGCTGTTTCCTTTTGGCATCCCTCACTCATCTCCGAAAGCATGTACTTCTTCTCATAGCCAGATTTGTAAAAAAATGTTTTCTCTAAGCTACTAGTACAAATTCCGAACTGTGTAGTTATACCTGCGATCCTTCGTTTTAACTCATCAAGCGAATCTTCATTGTTGATAATTAGTACGTTAGCCTGCTTACGTACTCCGAGATTTAAAATGTCATTGTTGGACGCAACCGATATCCCTAGAGCAAGGGCTAAGGAGCTTTTACCAACACCTCCAGGGGCCACAAGGCCAGTTATATACGCCTTCAAGCACAGGTGATCTACCAACCACTCTCGTGGTGGTATGTTGGCAATGTCAGCAGTAAAGTTCTTACTAACAGTGGCAGGGTTAAACGTGCTGTTCTTGATGTAACCATTACCTGTGGTATGATTAGTTTGTCCTTTTGGGATAGAGCCCTTTGTTTGCTTGCCGGCGACAAGGGCTTTTTTGTTTATAGCATTCATTTAAATTACCTCATTACTAAATTTCACATTACAGCCAACCACTATGTAGTTGCTGACCCAACACCGAACTTCATTATTGTTATCCAGCACAGAAACTCTTGTGGACTCAATAATCCATCCATCGGCTCTGAGCCCATGAAACTTTTGGCTAATGCCACAGTGGCCTAACTCTCCAAGTTTGATTGTCGAGATACCAGTTCTTCTATTATCAATAAGATCTTGAAGAAAACGGGCAACTGCAGGTGGGTAAGCTACCTCCCGCTGAAAAGCGGGAAGTGTTACTGGTTGGTGTGGCTTGCGTGTGAGCTTACTCATTAGAAGCTCCTCCATCACGTTCTGCAATGCGCTGCTCAACCCATGCGATTACTTCTTGTTCAACCCAAGCCACAGATGTTCCTCCAGGAACCAAGGATATAGGTTTTGGAAACTTCTGCTGTTTAGTTAACAGGTAAATATAGGATCTTGATAGGCTGGTATACGAGCATACTGTCTTGATACGTATGATGCGTTTTTGAACTGGGAGATTCATTTAAGTAACCTTTTAAAAGGTCTAGCTCAAATAAAAAAGGCTCTGAGCTAGACGAATAATATTAGCCTCAAAAAAGAGACATACTCGTTTGCTCAGAGCCTGCATCGGGTGATACTTAATCTCTATGACGTGCTACTGCGTAACATTGGTCACTAAAGGCTAAGCCACTGCTTCAACACTGAAGTTGTTCTCACTTTATCTAGATATATCTTTGGGTCTGTCAATATATCGTCGTCGTTTAAAAGAACTGTTTTTTATTTAGCAAGACAATATTTTACGATAAAGACAGCATAATATCAACATAAAAGTATAAAAATGAAAAATATAATAGTAATTTTATTATTTTTAGTAAAAATACTATGATCACTAAAAATACAACCATCTAAAAATCAACATATGGACTGTTAGCTAGAATTTTTTCCTATACTCAAATGTTGATTCATGGCGTAACTTTAGCTTTCAGTATTTATTTTATTTAGCTAAAAGTTCTTTGCTCACAAATTCTGTCTTTTTCGACTAAACACTGTCCACAATGCCCGTATGCTTGACCTGTGTTTATTGATAACTTACCTTGGTCTTTGACACTGTTAGAAATAGAGGGAAGTGTTGTTGGCCTGTAACATGAGAAACTTTAACTGAGCTAAGTTGGCAGTAATACTTTATGGCTTCCGTGGTTAGTTTTTTAAGTAAATATATTAAATGTTTCATATTTATCAATAATAGTATTTAAAGCATAAGGTCTGGGTTAGGCTCGGCTATCTGTATACTTTAGTGTTTTCTTGGTAAATATCGGAAACTATCTTATTTTAAAAAAAGCTACCTAGGAGGTAGCTGGTGGATTTACTTATAAAGGAGGGCTAAGTGGTGATCCCTCTCTTCTTGGGTGGTATTGAGGTTGTTGAGCTCGGTTATGGCCTCGTCAATGGATTCTTGCAGGCTTTGGTTTAAGGAAACTTCTAAAACTTGCAAAGCTTTGTTTGCCGTTATGCCGGATCTGTCAAAGGTCTTACGAAATATTTTGAACATAGTGTTCTCCTGATGGGTTATTGGTTGTGAGGGTAAACAGGCCGAGGTCGGCCATTGATACTACGGTTTGGGTAGCGGTTCCAGGGCCATTCGTAGAAGAGGAGTAGTGATAGTGGGTTATTAATGGCTCGGAGTGGAGTTTAAGTCTGATTAACCTTAAGCATCCCTTACCTTATGGGAACATGGCTAAGAACTAGCTAACTGTGGGAATGTGTCTAGTGTTTAAGTGTTGGTGTTTATAATGATTCTTTAGGGTAAGACCCCCGGGGGGTATCTTGGTTTGAGGAGAGTGTGACCTTTAGTACTTGGCTCGTAAGCAAATGTTATATTTCCTGTAACACCTGCGGATTAACCAGTATAGGTGACTATGAAATAACCAAAACTATAGCGTAATAGTAATAACACAGCATGTCAGTTACCGCAGTGGCAATCGCATATCGTTTTTGGAGTTATGTTCAAAAGAGATGATGCGAGTAACGATGATTCAATTAGAAAATTAGTAAGTATTGCTATACTCACCTCTTTCAATTCAATCCCCCTACCACTGGTTTTGGTTACATTGACATTCAGTCACCTAACGAATCTATGTAACGTTTTGCTTCGTCCTGTGACGGGAACGAATCTCCCCCAACAAACCATGTCTTTTCCTGCCTGTAGACTTTCACACCTCTGTAATCAAAGAAATAGGGAGTTCTTACACCCGAAGTTTTATTGGCTATTATGTCAGACTTCGTAACTTGTCTCATTTGATGAATCGCTGAACCTTTCGGTATTTCACTGGCTATTATTTCAGCAAGTTCCGATTCGTCTTTTAATGATTGGACTCTGTATTTAAGGTAAAGGCTATATGCCATATCCTCAGCCCCATTAGAGTCAGCCAAGGCTTTTCCCCATATACCAGGTCTCTTTATTCCCGATTGAACCTCACTTAAAACCTTCTCATACAAAAGCTCTTCCGAAAGCCTACCAATCGCAAACTTTGATTTTATTTTCTTAAACATACATGTAATTACCCAAACAGATCTCAGTTCTAACCAATGATAAAGTTGGTGCAGCATAATCTCTTGATTTAGATTGAGCCACTTGTAAAAAAATGGTCGTGGGTGGCCATTCCTAGCATGGCAATAATCACCAAGTCATTATCGCATCCACCTTATGAATACTACTTCCAAAAGATCATATTTGATACAGGAAGAATTCTGAGTTTGGCTCTAGTCAAAAAAAGACAACCACCAAGTAATCCCTTAAATTCAGACTATACTAAACGCCATTAGGTTTCTAGTAATCTTAAACTGGGTAACATGCATTTGGTCATTTTAGTTTTGAGTAGCAATCATAGCTATTTAGTCGCCAGTGCACTTTGAAAACTCTCAAATAAAAGTGTCCTTTCTAGGTTGACCAGAACATGCCTACGATGACTAAAAATTATGGGAAATGCTGCAACTAAGCTTGCAGGGATTTGATATAGCCAGCCTAAAGAACGCAGGACTGAGTAACATGACTATCTGGATTTGTTAAACGCCAGCTAAATAATTAAAACGGCCATTTTTCGCGTATTTTACTGTGATCTTCTAGAACTAATTCTAATTCATGCCCTAAATTATACACGCCATCAAGTTTGCCTTTACTTCTAAAGTGCCTAACTGTTTTATCCAATATATAGTCATTAATTTCAGAGTCGGTCACATACTTTTCATAGCAAGACATTATTAGCCGTATGGCATTAGTAGAGTCATTAGCGCTGCTAAAAATTGTGGCCACATTTTTTAAAGTGATTATTCCCATGTTTTGTTCCATAGTAATCTCGCTCTTTTCATTGATATTATTAGTATTTATGGGCAGATAATTTTTCATTATTCAAAAATAAAGCATTCAACGTCTGCCTTCTTCCATCATCAATTAAGCACCTTGTGGCCCATCTGAGGACTGCATTCGATCATTTAACACTGTAACGCACCCAACGTACATTAGCTCTGCTTAAAAATTGCTGCAAGGCTAAAAATCAGAATTCATCCTTTATCTATAACAATCTTACGTTGGCAGTGTCTATCATAAAGCTTAAGTTGTTCGAGGTGGTTATGCTGAATTTCTGCATTAGGGTTGTTTGTTTGTTGAGCGCTTCGTTGATTGCGACGCACGCATTGTCTCAAGGTATATAAAATGTCTAGACTTCTCAAGTACTGTTTATATCTGTTGTTATTGCTTATGACCCCCCTAGTAATCTATGTTTATTTAAACATAGCTCCAGATAAATCTGTTGAAGAACTTAGCCAACGATGGGGCCATGAACCCTCTCAATTTTTAAATATCGCTGGCATGAATATTCACTTAAGAGACGAAGGCCCAAAGACTGACAATGAACCCATAGTTTTAATACATGGCACAAGTGCGTCATTGCATACTTGGAATGGTTGGGTTGATGCATTAAAAGAAAACCGCAGGGTTATTCGTTTCGATTTACCCACATTTGGGTTAACTGGGCCAGATCCAAAAAATAATTACAAAATTGAGCGCTACGCTGAAGTAGTTATAGCAGTGCTAGACGAGCTAAAAGTTAAAAAAGTCGTATTGGGAGGTAATTCTTTAGGTGGTCATGTTTCTTGGGCAACGGCTGTGCTGTATCCTAACAGGGTATCTAAATTAGTATTAGTAGATTCCAGTGGATACACGTTCCAGCTTACATCAGTTCCGCTAGCATTTCAATTAGCACAACATCCCCTAACCAGGGTGCTGTTAAAGGATGTTTTACCTAAATCACTAGTAGCGGTTAGCGTTAAAAATGTATATGGCAACCCTGATTTAGTTACTGACGAGTTAGTTAACCGATACTACGATTTATCTCTTCGAGAGGGTAACCGTAATGCGTTAAAGGCACGGTTTGAACAAATGTCACCGGGATTTTTAGTAGATAAACTTAAAACAATTAATGTCCCCACGCTTATCATATGGGGAGGGAAAGACCAGTTGATTCTTCCCAAGTTTGGAAAACAATTTAATCAAGACATAGCTAACAGTCACTTGGTTGTTTTTAAGGATCTAGGTCATGTGCCACACGAGGAAGATCCTCAAGCAACCGTATTAGCAGTAAAGCTCTTCTTGAAAGGGAATAAATGGAAGCAAAGTTTACTAATGCCATTTTTTGGCATTAGAAGGTCCATAAGACCTTTGCCAACAGGCTCTGTTGCTATCACATAGCTGTGATATGAATATTTTATTAAACTCACTAAGCTATACAGGTTCGGCTAAAATATCCTGTACATATTGCTGCCAGTTATGTAAAAAATCTTCCGCAACTAACGATATAGGTAGGTGGAGCGGCGTTAAAATGCCAATGCTATAGCTAGTGGCTGGCGCAAAAGGTCGAAAAACAACCGTTTTGTTGGTTGCTCGTTGCTGCATAAGTTCATAGCCTCGAGCGCTTAATTTATCGAGTACCACACACGCTTGACCAGCGGCTACATATTCAAGCAAAGGTATAAAATACTGAGCGGTAAAGCGGACGTTAAAGTTTGCACCCTGTTCATGGAATGCGGCTTTAATATTTTGTACTACTTTCACTTCTGAGTGCAGCGACCCCATTGGTACATTGTTCAAATGGGTTGGTGTAATGGTGGCTTCTGCTGCGAGAGGGTGGTCAATAGGTAGGGCGCAAACACATTCCGAAGTGAAATTCATACTATTAAAAAGCTGACTATCCGCAACACTGAAGTCTATGTCGCAAAAGCCAATATCGTAGGTTTGAGAGGACATTAAGCTGCGAATATGGGGACTACTTCGAGTAGCTATAGCAATTTTAACGTCTGCTTTTTGTGCTACATATTTGCTGATGAAATTAGGTAATAAAAATGACGAAGGGCCAGGCATAGATACAATACGAATTGAACCTTGAACTCGCTCACGCATCAAGGCAATATTTTGCTGTGTAGTGCGGCAGCGATCCAAAATTTCTACTGCTTCTGTGAGTAAATAGTGGGCTTCAGGCCTGGGTACTAAACGCCGGCCTTCACGTTTAAACAAAACGATATCCAAGCTATTTTCAAGATTTTTTAAGCTAGCAGTGATCGCTGGTTGAGAGCGATGTAAGGTTTTTGCGGCGCCATTAAGAGAACCGCTTTTCATAACTTCTCTAAACACCTTAAGCTGTTGTATATTCATAATATTCATAATATTCATAATATTCATATCAATAAAATCTTTAAAAATACCACTTTTTTGAATTTGTGTATATCCACCTCAGGTAATAGACTGTTAAGCGCCATGATTAACTCATGCCACTCACAGACAGAATCAGCGCCTAAAAGCTTGAACTCTGGTTGTGTAGAATTAAAATAACAAAAGGATTACCCATATGAAATTACTTCGACAACTCACCGGCATAGCGATGGCATGCACTTTTTTAAGTGGTTCCGTTGCTGCACAGGAAATGACCTTCTTCCGCATTGGTACAGGTGGTGCTGGGGGCACTTACTTCCCCATTGGTGGCATCATTGCTAACGCGATATCCAATCCACCGGGATCGCGCGCCTGTGATAAAGGCGGTAACTGTGGTGTGCCAGGATTAGTAGCTATGGCCCAATCTACCAATGCCTCGGCGCACAACGTAAATGCAATCCAGGCTGGTCAAATGGAAGCAGGTTTGTCGGGAGCTGCCACCTTGCATTATGCATATAACGGTGTCGGTAAATACGAAGGCAATGCCAAACCAGACCTACGTATTATTGCTAACCTATACCCTGAGGACCTGCATTTGGTATTGCCAAAGGGTAAGACTTTGTCTGGCTTGAGTGCCCTCAAGGGTAAACGGGTAGGTATTGCACAAGCTGGATCTGGTACTCAAATCGCTGTCGAGTTGATCATAGCTGATCATGATGTGAACCGTGACAACATTGACGAAGCTGAGTTGGGTAACAATCAAAGTGCGGAACGCCTTGCTGATGGCCAACTGGATGCTTACTTTTACGCAGCGGGAACCCCAGTTGCTGCTATGATCCAGTTGGACAGTACTAAAGGCATGGAGCTGTATTCCTTTACCGAAGCCGAGGTGAAGCAAGCCAATAAATCTGTACCTTACTACATCCCCTCTTCCATCCCTAAGGGCACTTATGCGGGTGTTAACTACGATGTAAATACCGTTGCAGTAAGTGGCATTTTTGTGACCAACGCAAATCAAGATGAAGAGTTGATCTATCAAATAACTAAAGCCATGTGGTCTAAAACTGCGCGTAAGTTGCTTGATAACGGCCATGCTAAGGGCAAGGTTATAACCGTTGAAACTGCTCTGGATGGAGTAGCGGGTATTGGTGTGCCATTGCATGCCGGTGCAGAACGTTTCTACCGTGAAATGGGATTAATAGATTAACCTAGGTCTAATCTAGGTCCCGCATTGTTTTAATGTGCTTTTGGGCCGCCCTTTTCAGGCGGCCCATTTTTTCATGAATTTCCCGATTGGAACTGACGATCATGCAACTTGACACAAAAATAGACAATAGGGCTCAAGAGGAACTCGAAAAGAAATACGATACCGCCCTAAATACGCGTGATAATGGCCCTAGCTTCAGGAGGTTTGTTTATATAGCAACATTATTATTTGCGCTCTATCACTTTTGGACTGCAGGTTTCGGTACCCCTGTAGACTATGTACATATGGGAATCCATTTATCAGGATTATTTTTTTTTATCTTTGTGGGTTTCCCGTTATTAAAAACAGCTTCAGCATTAAAGTATAAAGGCCCCTCTATTTGGACGCCGGGCAATGTGCCACTGTATGACTGGGCTATTTTGCTGTTGGCCATTACTGCTTCACTATTTTTGTGGTTTAGCTGGCGTGGTTTTGATGGGTTTGGAATACAAGTTTCTGAACAAACTATGCGTCAAGGCAACCCCAGTACAATAGATGTGGTACTTGGCAGTATCTTGGTTCTAGCGGTGTTAGAAATTACTCGGCGTACCATTGGTTTCGTGTTGCCAATGATCATTTTGGTATTCGCAGGATATGCGCTGTTAGGGCCTTATATTCCCCTTCAAATCTTGCGTCATCCTGGTGTCGATTGGCATCAATTTGTTAACAACATGTACTTCCCCTCAGAGGGCATATTTGGGGTCACGCTGTGGGTTGTTTCAACAGTAGTATTCCATTTTGTGCTGTTTGGTGTGGTCGCACAGCGAATGGGTCTAGGACAATTCTTTGTTGACAATGCCATGATATTGGCCGGTCGATATACCGGTGGCCCAGCCAAAGTATCCGTCGTTTCCTCTGCCTTTTTTGGCACTATTTCTGGATCTTCAATTGCTAACACGGTATCTACTGGATCGCTCACTATCCCCAACATGAAAAAGATGGGTTACCCAGCCCATTTTGCTGGTGGCGTTGAGGCCGCATCCAGTGCCGGTGGACAAATCACACCACCCATTATGGGTGCAGCCAGCTTTTTGATGGCTGAGTATTTAGAAGTTCCCTATACAACTATTGTGATTGCTGCCATTGTTCCTGCCGCGATGCACTACATCGGTGTTATGTCTATAGTGCATTTCACAGCTAAGCGATTAGGTTTGTCTACTTATACAAAGGAACAATTGCCAAAATTTGTACAAGTTTGGCGTCAAGGATGGCGTACCGCCATTCCATTAGTAGCTTTGCTTTTAGTATTGTTTAGTGGGTATTCCCCTAATATGGCTGCCTTTATTGGCTTAGCCTTGTGCGTTGTGGTTGGCTTTAGTGGCTTAGATAAGCCGTTAACGCTGTTTGCGCCTTTTGCGTTGTTAGCTTATATATTTTGGAAAGCATCTCCATATTCTGGAGGGGGCTACAGCCCAAGTGTGGCAGGTATATTATCGGCTCTAACTTTAATTAGTTGTCTCCATCGTAACAAACTGCAAAGTTTTCGAGCCTTGTTTGATAGCTTTCATGTAGGTGTGCAATATGCCCTCCCCGTAGGAGCCGCATGTGCAGCTGTAGGTATTGTTGTTGGTGTTATCAATACCACAGGCATTGGCTTCCGTTTAGGTTTTATGGTGACTGGAAGTGCCGCTGATATGGCCAGTTGGCTGGCGCCACTGCTGGACTGGACGAGCATAGATGCTTTTTCCCAAAGCGCGTTACAACAGTTTTTGTCGTTAGTGCTAATTGCCTTGGCCTGTATTCTAATGGGCGCAGGGCTACCCACTACGGCGCTTTATATCATGTTGGTTTCTGTCGCTCAACCCGCGCTGTCCAATCTAGGTGTGCCACCCTTAGCTACTCACATGTTTGTGCTCTATTACGGCGTTATTTCAGAAATTACCCCGCCGGTTTGTGCATCAGCGTACGCTGCTGCAGGCATTGCAGGAGCCAATCCATTTCGCACAGGTATGAGCGCATTCAGTCTTGGCTTGGGTAAATTGTTAGTCCCCATGGTTTTTGTATATGCACCGACCATGCTTATAGTATTGCCAGAGTACTTCACTCTCGGGTCATTCTTGCAGGTGTCTATTACTTGCGCACTAGGAGTGTTTGTTATTGCGACTGCTGTATCTGCATACTTTCTGGCGCCATTACGCCATATTTGGCGTATATCAATAGCAGTAGGTGGTCTATTGTTAGTAGCGCCAAGCGGCAACTCTGACTTGGTAGGCTTATGTATAGTTGCGCTTATTTTCGCCCAGCAATGGCTTTCTGCAAAAAAGGAACTCAAAAGTGCAGCAGACTATAGCTAGACCTGATGGACGAGATATTATTATCATTGGCGCAGGCATTATTGGCCTTTGCTCAGCAATTGAATTACTCCAAAAGGGGTTTCAAGTCACCATAGTCGACAAAGCAGAGCCTGGGCAGGGAGCCTCATACGGCAATGCGGGTGTTATTTCACCTTGGTCGATTGTGCCTCAATCGCTACCAGGTATGTGGCGAAAAGTGCCTAGCTGGCTAATGGACCCATTAGGCCCAGTCACCGTGTCACCGGGTTACTCTGTGCGCATGGCCTATTGGGGTGCTCGGTTTTTACTCCAGGGGCGGCGAACGCAAGTCGAAAAAAACTCTCAAGCTATGGCTAGTTTAATCAGTGATTGTATTCCTTTATATCAACAACTTCTGGCCGATACAGGATCTCAAGATTTACTGCGTGATAGCTACTACGTACATGCCTATCGGAATGAAAAAGAAGCGAACCTAAACAGCTTAGACTACCAAATTCGCATTAAAAACGGTGCAGATATACAGCGCTATAATAGGCAACAACTAAGACAGTTAGAACCTGCTCTATCCACAGATTTTGCTGCTGCAATTGTCATTAAAGGCCAAGCCCGGCTTACTAATCCTGGACGTTTGGGACAGGTTTTAGCTAATAAAGTACAGCTTTTAGGTGGTAAGTTGATTCAGAGTCAAGTCAGCAGTTTTAGGCCCAATGTGAGTGGTGGTTGGGACTGTTTTTATGATGAAAAATCTCACCCATCTAGCCAATTACTGGTGGCAGCAGGAGCCTGGTCGTCTGATTTGCTGCGCCCCCTGGGTATTAAAGTACTGATGGAAAATGAACGTGGGTATCATATTTCCTACCCTGATGTTGATATGCAGTTAAACAACTCCATTATGGACGCGGACATGAAATTCGTGGCTTCACAAATGGAAGATGGACTGCGCATTGCAGGCACTGCAGAATTTGACGATAAGAATGCGCCTCCTAACCCTAAACGGGTGGCTGACTTGGCCACCTTGGCTAATAAAATGTTTCCTGAACTAGGGCAATCCAATTTTCAATCATGGGTTGGCGTCCGCCCATCATTACCAGATAGCTTGCCTTGTCTTGGCAAAGTGCAAGGGATGCCTGGTTTATACGTCGCTTTTGGGCACTGTCACTATGGCATGATGATGGCTCCTCAGTCAGCAAAACTTATTGCGCAGTCGATAACGCATGAGATTGATGAAGAGTTGTTAAAAGATTTTCGTCTCAACCGTTTTTAAAGGAAGAATATGAAAAAGGTCCTTGGTGGGAAAAATATTTGTGGTGTCTCAATCGGCGTTTTAGCGCTTGAAAGTTACTTCCCGAAGCCGCCAAGGGCATATCAAAAATCCATCAAGTCTGCCGTTCACAGCCTGTTATGAAATATTGCAGGGTATCTCTGTACCTGACCTGCTTTATCGCCTGACGCCAGCCATGGAAAATAAAATTTGGAGGCAGTTCGTTCACTTGAGATGCAAGGTGTTAAAGCGATTTCTGGCCAACCTGCCATTTTTAGTTATCAAGAAAGCTTGATAAATTAGCACTACCTCATAACCAAAACTAAGCTGTGTTCGCTTCCAAATGGGAAAATTAACATGAAAAGTTGGCCTCATCAAAATTTAACTGACTTACCACAGTGCCTAACGGGCCCATCAGCATGGCTTGGCAAAGATATGGCACGCAACACCCAAGCGTGGTTATACCGCCTTACCACAGAAGATATTGTTGATTTGGAAAAGGCAGCTAACTCCTTTTTAAGCCTTGGCATTGACGTGGGTGAAATCACTAAAGAGACCTTTCCTCTGACCACTTTTCTCCCGCATATTGATAGGTTAAGCAAAACACTCTTAAGGGGCGTTGGTGTGGAAGTTTTACGTGGTTTGAACATATCAAATTACTCCCAAAAATTTACTGCAGCTATTTTCTGTGGGTTAGGTTCGCACATAGGAAGAGCACGTTCGCAAAATTCTGATGGGCATATTCTAGGGCACGTACGTGACGTTGGGGCAGATGCAAATGACCCGAACAGCCGTATTTATCAAACCTGTGATCGTCAAACATTTCATACAGATAGTGCCGACGTAGTTGGCCTAGTGTGTATCAGAAAGGCAAAAGAAGGTGGGCGTTCTTTATTAGTGAGTGCTGAAACAATTTATAACCGCATGAAGGCAGAGCGCCCAGACCTATTGGAAAAACTGTTTGATCCAATAGCAACAGATCGTCGAGGTGAAATTCCTGAAGGTGAAAAGCCATTCATGGAGATCCCTGTTTTAAGTTGGAATCAAGGCTATCTTACCGTTTTCTATCAAAGGCAATATATTGACAGTGCGCAACGATTTAGCGAAGCTATGAAATTAACCCCTAAGCATATTGAAGCACTAGATATGTTTGATACCTTGGCAAACGACCCTAACCTTTATTTTGGTATGCAGCTGGAACCCGGTGATATGCAATGGGTATATAACCATTCTCAGCTTCATGATCGTGCGGGGTTTTTAGACTGGCCCACCCCCACCAAGCGACGTCATTTAATGCGCTTGTGGCTGTCTATGCCCGATGACCGCCCATTACCAGAGTATTACAAGCAGCGTTATGGCTCAATTGAAATTGGCAATCGAGGTGGCATTATCACCAAAGAAACTAAATTGTATGCGCCATTGGATTAGCCTGCTATGAATACAATTTCCCATTGCCAATTAATCGGTACTGGCACTGCCGGACTTTGCTTTGTCATTGCGCTTGTTAATAAAGTCAAACAAGCACAAGAACCTAAAAAACTAAAATACCAGGCCCTACTAGATTCGCTAATAGCGATCGAAGGTAATCACCAACCTGGCGGTGTATTAGGTAATTATCAAATCAATGCCAATACTGACGCTGACGAAATTGTCAGTTGCTTACTTGATGATACACCATTCAGCAATTTGCGTGATTATTATTTACAACAGCCTGAAGTGCATCAACCATTGATAACGTTGCCCAAAGTGGGAAAGTTAATGCTTGAGCCAATCGCCAATATAATTACCTCATTGTTGGGTGATAATTTATTGCTCGATACAGAGGTCACACGCGTTGAAATCAGTAAAAATGAATGCAAAAGTTATGGTAGTCACGACCAATTATTAGTGAGCAGTCAAAAAATGGTTCTTTGTTGTGGTGGCAAAGAAGAATTATTAAAAGACCTTTTGCCATGGCGACAAAAAACCGTTTTTACAGGCCCATTTTTACAGACGAAAGATGCCAGTTTACTGCCTCATCAGCAGGGTAGTATATTGATTGTTGGGTCTTCTCACAGCAGTTTCTCGGCGGCTTGGCGTTTGCTTAATGATCCAGTACTATCATTGTATGCCAAAGGTAGAGATATAATCATGCTGCAAAGAAACCCGTTGGTTAAACTTCGTTGTACTCCAGAATTTGCGCATCAAAATCAATTGCCTTTTGATGACATCGATGATGTCTGTCCTGTCAGCGGACTGGTTTACCGTAATGCAGGATTGCGCAAAGACGCCAAGGCGCTATATATCCAAATAAAAAAAGGGATTGAAAAGCGTGTCCGTCTTGAACCCATGGCAGCAATTTCTGATGCCAAACATCTGTTGGATAATGCGGCACTAATTATCCAGTGTACGGGGTTCCGAGCAAACTTACCTAAAATAACTCTGAACGGTGTTACCCAAAAAGTAAGGCAGCGTTCAAATTTTGGTGAATTAAGTGACATTAAATCTGGAGCAGCAATACCTAACCTATTTGGTTTCGGCTTGGGTATTCAAATCATTCCTGAAGGTGATTATCGAGGAGAAAACAGTTTTAATGGTAGTTCTGATGGTGTTTTACCATACCCAAATGCTGTCGCACCGGTCATTATCGACCAATTAATCCAAGACTGATTTCAATATAGTATCCTGTCCAAAAACAGTTGTAATTTAAGACTGATCCACTGCGACCAAAAGCGCGATGGCTGTTAACCTGTGAGAAAAACACTATGCCAGCTTTTTTAATTGTTCACTCAAAGCTTACAGACTCGGACGCATTTGAGCATTATGTAAAGGCTGCAGGGACTTCTTTGGAGCGTTACCAAGGCACTTATTTGCTTGGGGGAAGCCTTAGTGAAGTTTTGGAAGGTTCGCATGATAAAGATCGCACAGTTATTTTTCAGTTCCCCAGCATCGAAGATGCAAAAAGCTGGTACAAAAGTGAATAATATCAGAGCGTTAAGCCCTTAAGAGAGCATACGGGGAAAATTGACTTTGTGTTGGTCAACTCCTTTTGAGTTTAATTGCTTGGGAAGTGGCTATACGGATTGTTAAGTAAGTTGTCTATGTAGTCAGCCCACTTCGTCATCATATTAGTCCTTAAGGGCATTAGCTCTGCTTTGTTGTAGGTGCTTCTAACAATGTTCTGGGTTACGTGAGCCATTTGAAGTTCTATAGCGTCAGCAGGGTATTCAAGTTCATTTAGCATGGTGCTGGCAGTATGTCTGAAGCCATGACTTGTCATAAAGCCAGTACCAAAGGCTTTGCCTGTTCTAGGGTCAATCATTCGTCTAATGGCGTTGGTGGTTGCGCTCTCACCTATGGGCTTGTTCTTCCCTATGCCGATGGTTGACATAAACACGTACTCGAGCTCGCCTGTGTGCTTGTGTGCTTCGTTTAAAATGGCTAAGGCTTGGTTTGCAAGAGGGACTTTAAGCTCCTTGCCCATCTTCATGGCTTCCTTAGGTATGGTCATCAAGGCTTCATCAAAATCAATGTACGCCCACTTCATAAAGCGGATGTTTTTAGGTCTCAGGAAGACTAACGGCATAAGCTTTAATGCAAGGGTGACTGCTGTGTCTCGATCAGGATCTGGCTTGTAAATTTGTTGGAGTAATATTTTAAAATCATCAACGCTTGTGATATGTCCAAAGTTAGACTTTGTTTTAATGTCTGGTATGGGTATGAGTTCGGTTAATCCACTAGCCGGGTTGGCTTCAATGTCACCCAGTATGAACGCTTCGTTGAATACCTTTCGCAGTATGCCTGCCATGCGGAAGGCAGTTTCCCTTGCACCCCTGTTAGTCATCTTTTCGATAATTTTAAACAGATCTCTAGTTGTATAGTTTGTAAGACATTTACTATCCATATAAGGGTATAGGTTTTTCTCAATTCGTTGGACTAGATCTTTTCTGGTGGGTTCAGCTAGATTCTGTTTGCTGAGCCATGCTTTGCAGCGAGTGCTAAACAGGATGCTGCTGCCGGCTCCTTGGTTCTTTATGGTTGTAGGGTTGGCCCCAGTCTTTGCTAGCCGCCTAGCGGCTGTATGTGCATCTCTAGCTTCTGCCAGGGATGTCTCAGGGTATGTGCCTATTGTATGGGTCAGGCGCTTGCCACCCAGCCTGTAATCGTATTTCCATGCCTTGGATCCAGTGGGCCGTACAATCAGAGATAACCCACCTTGATCGGTTAACCTGTATTGCTTGTCCTTGGGCTTTGCATTCTTGACTTGAGTGTTTGTAAGGGCCATTTGATGCCACTCCTTAATATAACGAGACCGTCATCGAGACCGTCAAAAGTAGTGGATAGTATAATACACAAATCACAGTAAATACATTAAACTGTTATAAAACAAGGGTATGTAGAGTGTGTAGTGGACAGTATAATACACATAATACATACGAATGGCGTTTCTCGGGCGCGCCATTTTCTAGAGTTGTTGCACTGATTCAAATGTGTTTCAAATGAGGGCTAAAAGCCACTCTTAAACAAAGACTTGCTGAAAAGCAGGTCTTTTTTTGCCTAAAATTTAACCCTTCCCTTACGTTTCATTTCAGGACTGTGCAAAGAATCGTGCAAAGAATCTACCGCACCGGACACTAACCCCGACTTGACCTAGTGCGCATCTTTCTATAATAAGAAGGGTAGCTTAGGAGAAATCCATGAATGACATGCAAATGTTG